>JAGCAK010000034.1 GCA_017652745.1 Lachnospiraceae bacterium | reverse complement strand
CCGCCAAATTGATAAAGCTGATATTCGGCATGCCAGGACGAGGTCCATGCCCCGGACCTTCCGGCTTTCTTCTTTTTCTTCTGTTTCCGGTGTGATCACGTTTCCGTTCTCATCCAGAACTTCCGGCAATGCTTCCCGTGCCTCTTTCGGCAGATCGCTCAGACGATCATTCCCATTCATCGGATTGTTTCCCCAAAGCGGAAAACCGCCAAACGAACCAAAGTCCAGTCCGTTCGTGCCGATGGAATCGATCATCTTCTGCAGGCAGTCCGTGCAGATATGCATATTACCCGGAAGCCGGACGGTCTTGTCGGTCCGGCTTTCAGTTCTGTGACACATATAACAGACTTTCTCACGATCATCTGTATGTTCGTTTTCGTTAAAATCTCTTTCGTCAGACATAAATTGTCTCCTTGGTACTTCTTAGCTTAACATGTCTGTCAGCATGACATCCACGTTCATCATTTCATATCCGAAGCCGCTCTCCCGCATGATGGTAAGAGTTGCGTAGTCCCCCGGATTATATTTTGCCAGCTGTGCCTGCAGCTGTGCCATGGTTGTGGTGTTGACACCGTCGATGCCAATGATCACATCCCCTTCCAGAATACCGGCTGCTTCTGCTCCGCCGCCCGGAACGGTTGCGGATACGTAAATGCCTTCCGGAATTCCGTACTTCTGGGAGTTTGCTGCGGAAATATCTCTGCCACGGATTCCCAGATATGCTCCCTGAACCTCAGCAGTGACTCCGCTGTCTGTTGCCTCTCCTTCTAAGAGCTCCTGGATCAATGCGGAGTTGATATCGATCGGGATCGCATAGCACATGCCTTCTACCGTACTGCTGTTGATCTTTGCCTCACTGATGCCAATGATCTCGCCTTTTGAATTCAGCAGGCATCCGCCGGAGTTGCCGCTGTTGATCGCTGCATCTGTCTGGATCACAGTAAGTGTTTTGCCGTCCACGTTGATGGTCCGGTTCACAGCAGAGATGATGCCGCTCGTTACACTCATGCCATAACCCAGCGCATTACCGATGACAACCACACCTTCACCGACTCTTGCAGATTCCATTGACATTTTTGCGACCTTTATAGCACCCAGTGTGCTTTCAGAAATCTCGCTCAGTGGAACAGCAACAATTGCAATATCAGTTGCCTCACTGACGCCTTTTACATAACCATCTACGGATGCATCATCTGCAAATGTCACATACAGGGAAGAACTGCCTTCCACAACATGATAACTGGTCAGGATCAGAAGCTCTGTATCATTCTGTGAAATGATCGTTCCGGAACCAATGCCGCTCTCCACTTCTTCTCCTTCTCCAAAACCGGAAAACGGATTGGAAAAACCGCTGTTACGGCCGAAGAAGAAACTGAAGTAATCATCTACGGAACTCACCAGAGAACGAGATGTGATAGATACGACAGCAGGCATTACCTCTTCAACAACACCGGTAACATCTGTCAGAACGATACCACCGACTGTTGTCTTTGCGCCCGTTGTGGTCTCTGCCTGCGAAACAGGCTCTTTCGTTTCTTCCTCCACATTGGCTATCTCTTCCTGAACGATACGGCTTTTTTCTGCCTGTGCATCTTTCCGCATTCTGGAAATCCCTACCCAAACGCCAACTACGATCGAAATGATCATAACAGCTGCCACAATGACCAGAGGGATCAGCCATCTTCTTTTCGGGGTTGGATCCTTTGGCGGCTGCGTGTTGTAATCATCCGGGGAAGGATTCCAGCGTGGGATATCTTCTTCGTTGTTCCAATTGTTATTATCCTGCATTGATTGCCTCCTGTATATCGAACTTCATGATACCATGATTTTTTTCGTTTTAATATTAAGGATAAAATGTGTCCCTTTTGTGATTATTTATCCTGTTTCTTTATCCGATCTGACGGCGGATCTCTTCTCTGATCTTATCCGCAATTCTCCGCAGATCCATGGTCGGATCATAGTCTCCCTGATCATAAAGGAATTGATGGATCAGGACCACATTTTCCTCCAACGTATCTGCAACCATACTGTCCCCGGAATCCAGGATCGTCGTATATTGGTGATCCATATCCGGGAACGCGGCATTCGCCTCAATATTCATGTCAAAACCCTGCGCCATGATAGCGGTCAACTCTTTGATCGTAAAGGACGTCTGAATGAATTTGTTATCTCCTGCATTGGCTTCAAACAGCTGATTCATGATCTTCAGCAGATTTAAGATGCCTTTGTCTTTTGTCTGTTTCACCAGTTCCATCAGGGCATACCGCTGGCGTGCTGTCCGGGCATAGTCGTCATAATAGGTCTGTCCGTCAACCGGCGAATCAAAGGAGCAGCTCCGTAAGCGGCAGAAGGCAGTGGCCTGTGACCCGGTCAGAAGAACATCATCGCCATACTCTTCCAGCGCAATATACTCTGTTCCTGCATACTCATTCTGTTCATACATATGATAATTCAGCGTGTCTCTTTCAATCTCTGTGACCTTCAGCCTAAGGCCGCCCAAAAGATCGATAATATTGGTCAGACCGCTGAAGTTCACGACTATGTAATCTTTCAGCGCCAGATCAAAATTCTCATTCATCAGGTTGATCGTTCCAAGCGGGCCGCCCCGGTAATAGGCGGAATTCGCTTTGGAAATGATTTCTTCTCCCTCTTTGTTCCGGCTCAGCAGATAGGTATCCCGGTAGATCGATCCCATCCGTATATTGCCTTCCGGCGTTACATTGACCACGATCATGGAATCAGCCATGGTGCCTATCGTCAGTTCCTCAGCCCTCGCGTCCACGCCTATCATGGCAAAACTGAGATTTCCCTTTGGTGTAGACGCGCCTTCATTGATCCGCACATCTTTATCCCGAAAACTTTTATCCCGGACATAGGCTTCATAATTGCTGCCAATAAACATCCTGACCAGTGCCGGCCCAAACGGAGAGCCGATCGTCCAGCGGATCACCGGCTTTTTCAGACTTGGGGTAAACCAGACCACCCCGGCACCGATCACCAGCAGGATCAGAAAGACTAAAATCCCAATAAAGACCCGTTTTGCCTTGCCTTTTTTCCTTTTTCTGGTCCTGACCGGTACCTCTTCTGCTGTGCGTCTTTGCCTTCTGCCGGATTCTCTCTGCTGCTGTATCTTAAGCTGACGCTGCATTCTGGCTCGGCGCTCAGCAAGATCTTCCTCATAAAGGTCTTCTTCCTGCAGATAATGGTGTGCCTGTCTGCTCCGCTCGTAATCGCGTTTTTCTTCCCGGTAGCTGCGAACCGGTTTTGCTTTACGCCTATGCCGGTATTCCTCTTCGGCTGCGCGGGCTTTCCGCTCCTGTACGCGTTCAAAATAAACTTCCGGGTCATCCCGCAGACTACTTCTTAAACTCTGTGCTCTTCTTCGGTTTTGTATTCTGTCAGAATTTGCTTCTCGTCTCATTTCATCAGGTATTTCCACGCAAATGCATAGGCGGCCATGTAGATCTTCTTTGGCATCAGTTTATAGGTAATGCGCTGCAGCCTAAGGAGCAGCGGCAGTTTAACCTTTGGTGCCGGCAGATCAGACCAGCGCGATTTGTCGTAATATTCTTTCCACAAAAACTTTTTCGGATGGACACTGTCCTTTTCCCACGGTTTACCTACCTGCAGTTCAATAAAGTGGTAGACTGCAATATTGCGGTAGGCTTCATCAATATCCTCCTGCTTGAACATCTCTGCTTCCTGGCACTTGAACATCTTGGAGATGTCTTTGTAGGAAAACAGCGAGTACAGCGTGGAGAAATTAAACCTCAGCGGCAGCTGTGTCAGATCTTTCTGCAGGACCTTGATCGCCAGAGACTGGTCAGGTGCAAAGGAAAGCATCTGCGGGTCTTCCTGCATCCCTCGGATCAGCCGCATGCGGCACTGGTTTGCTCTCCAGGCAGCCAGATCAAATGCCATAATGCCGGCATTATAAGTGATATCGTCCTGCGATATTCCCACCTTTGCCCGGTATTTATTGTGGTAAATGGCAGGGACCATCGCCAGTGCTGCGCCTTTAAAATCAAACTCTGTCACAGCATCAAATGCCCCGCGGATAATGGTATCCGAATCCACGTAAATGATCCGGTCCACTTCTTCCGGGAGTTCATCCAGAACGAACAGTTTAAAGTAAGTAGCATAATTGCCGCGGAACTTTGGTGCGTTGGCTTCTTCCAGGAGCTTTTGCGGAATAGCGGTATCCAGATAAGTAATGCTCCTGCCATATTCCGCTGCTGTCTCTTCGATCTTTTTCCGGTTTTCTTCCGCGATCCCATCATCAATAATAAAGATCCTGATCTCCTGCATATGCTTGTTGTGATCCAGAAGAGATAACAGCGAAATACCCAGATAAGGGGCATAATAATCGTTCGCCTGATACAGCACATACAGTGGTTTGGTGACCGTGTATTCTTTTCCGTAATAACGGTGGTTGATATAGGTTGGGTTATAAACGTCGGATGTCGCCACGGCTTCCGCGTTTTTCTTTTTCAGGAAGCGATAGTTCATCCACCGGTGGATCCTGATATATGCCCAGTCCTGCAGAATGGCGTGCAGGAATTTCTGGATGGAAAACACCATACTCTTCTTAGGCGACGGGAACGGCGCATCTTTCCACAAAGATTCCTGCGCGATCGCCTGGAATTCTTTCTTCATCGGATGCGTATTCTTCTTTTCCCACGGACGACCTGTCATGGCTCCCATCAGGTGATGGATCACTGGATGTGCCATAGCTTCCTTGATCTCCGCCAGGGAGGAATATGCATATGGATTCAGTTTATAAAGTTTATAAGACTGCTCCGCGCCAAAAATGTAAAAGCCGCTGTTCAGATTAAAGCGGATCGGCAAGGTGGCAATGTGTCCGCGGAAGACCACATTCATCAGGTCCTGTTCACAAAGATAATATTTGGAACGGCCTTCGTGGATATGGTCGATCAGCTGCTGCTGACAGTCATTTGCCTTCCATGCCTGCTGGTTGAACAGGATGATGCCTGCATTGTAATAATTATCATCCTCCGTAAGCCCCACCATAGGCTTATAGGTATTTAACGTGCAGTCAAATGTTGCTGCCAGATAATTTCCCTGAAAATCAAAGTCGCAGATCTCATCCAAAGGTCCTTTGATGATGGTATCCGCATCCAGTTTGAATATCCGGTCCGTATTCAATGCCAGATCGTTCATCACGAACATGGTCAGATACACCGTATAGACATTCCGGAACGTCCCTACACCGTAGCTCTTGATCTTCTCCTCAATCGGTTTGGAATCGATGATATGGATGGTACGTCCGTATTTCTGGCAGAGTGCATGATATTTTTCCAGATTTTCTTTTGAAATGCCTGCATCCAGCATATAGATATTGATCTCATCCAGATGCTGATTCGTCTCAAAAAGAGATGTCATAGAGACACCTGCTATAGGCGCGTAATTATCATCTGTCTGATACAGAACATTCAGTATTTTCACGATTGATATCCTTCCTTTTTCAGCTTCCGGATAATGCCCAGGATCAGTACCAGATCCTGCACGAGCAGGCCGATGATCAGCGAAAGATTAGCTCCCTGCATCCCCATACTCTTAACCAGAAAAACAGAACTAATGATCACCGCTGCCAGACCAATCCCTCCGGACAGATTTGCTCCCAGACGGTCCCGCAAAACGATAGAAAGATTTCCCAGAAGGATCGTCAGCGCTGTCAGTACAGAAACGATGACCATCGGTATAAGCAGGTAACTGTAAGAAGTAATGCTCTCTCCATACAGGATCTTTAATCCCCACTTGCCCAGGAAGATGGAGATCAGGATGCCGCCAACCAGAAAGGCTGCCAGCATCAGGGCGCATTTCAGCATGATCTTGGTCAGTTCCCTGATTTTTTTATCCTGCAGATGGAATGCCAACAGGGTGGAAAGCGGATTGATCACAAACGTTGCAGCCACCTGCAGCACCGTGACCGGTGCCATAACCGCAGAATAAATACCCAGTGTATCTTTATCGTAATAGCCCCGAACAGCCAGCTTTGGCACAGTCAGGACCAGTGTATGCAAAAACGTGTAGATGGCGTAAGGAAAGCATTCCTTGAGCAAAAGGAGGCCTTTCTTTTCCGCAAAGTCCGGGATGATGGAAATATGTCCCCTTTTCTTTGTCTGCGGCAGGTCGTAAATAAAGAGAATGGCCAGCGAGGCAATGAACATGATCAGGATTGCAAAACGGATCTCTCCGGTCAGCCAGATCAGAACACAGAAAAGGATAAGTGCCGCAATATGGCGGATGCACATGGAGATCCCGGCAATATCCAGTCTCCATTTTTTCTGCAGCTCCCCATAGATGGCATCCGAATAGGAATAGACCATGATGTAAAGCGCATACAGAATGATAGCGGTCTTTTCTACGCCTTCATAGGAGGAGACCAGAACAAAGATCCCTGCTATGATCAGCGTCAGGATAATGGAAAAGATCTTGGCTGCGTAATACTGCCCTGCCTGGTATTTTCCTTTGACATCAGAAACCTGATAAGTCTTTACGCCAAAAGCGGCGATGATCAGAAAGACGTTGCCACAGGAAATGGAAAGGGAAAGGATGCCCGAGTCCGCATATCCGGACAGCCGCACCACCAGCACCATCATCAGCCATTGGCAGAAAAACATCACAAAGGTGCCGATGGAATTCCATAAAATATTTTTTTTGACGGATACTTCCTGTTTCTCCATATCCGGATCTAGAATGCCCTCACAAGTACTACATGGCCGCTTTGCTTGGTGATCTTGTAACAGGTGTTGTCGCTGATCGCACCCGGATTCTCAAACAGATCACCGAAACGGCTGCGGAACTGTTTATCCGCGTTATAAATATAAACATAGGTATAGCCGCCTTCGTTCAGCGCCTTCTCCCACTCTTCCTTGCTCATGTCCAATGTCCAGACATCGGATTCGGAATAAGGCGTTCCGAGGCTCCAACCCATAGCGTAATCATAAGAAAGTGCCACCGGCGTTGCCAGGTAATAGGAAACCTGGTATTCGTAGCCGTTGCTGTCCTGGCAGATGAAGTACACCCGGTCTTTCTTCGCATCCAGCTTCTTAGGAAGCTGCTCAACAAATTCGTACTCCATACGCTTTGCCATCGTTTTGCTGATCGTCTCCTGACAGGTGATCATGTCTGCGGTCAGTTTTTTCCATGGTGCAAAGGCCAGAATGATACCCACCGGGATCAGGATCAGAATATTCCCAAATCCTCCAAACCGGGTAATGATCCAGTGCACCAGCATAAAGACCAGGAAAACGAGTGCACCTAAAATGTAGGTATACATATAACGGTCCATGGAAGCTAAGTGCGCCCCTTCATACGGTGTAAACAGATAGATATACATAAAACCAAGTGCGCCGGTGTAGCCTGCATATCCCAAAAGCACAAGGACAGAAAAAACGATGCTTCGTCCCGTCTCTTTTCTGCCTTTGGCAAAAAGAACAATGAACAGACCGATCAGTGCAAAGACTGCCAGCCACAATACATAAGAGAGTTTAAACTTCCCGTCTGCCGACATATCAAAAAGAGCGGCGCGGAAATTATCCAGGATCGCGTCTGCTGACATGGTGTTTTCTTCTGTGACCTCAATGTAATCAAAGACCTGCAGCATATGATGATGAGCCGTAAATAATTTCCAGGAAAGATAGGATGCCGCGGAAATGACCACATACAAAACCGGGAGCAGCCATCTGCCTGCCTTTTTGCACATCTGAGCAAATTCCTTCCGCCGGAACAGCAGCACATCCAAAATCACCATACCAAGGACCATCAACGCGAAGAATTCGCTGCCCGGTTTGATCAGGATGATCACAGCGCTGTAAAGCATCATGCCGTAATACAGGAAACCTTCCTGTTCATGGGTATAGTAGTGGAACAGCATGCTGCCAAAAGTTACAGCCATCGCGCAGTCCACATACAGGGTGTTATACGGAATGATGGCGGAGACAAACAACCACGGCATAATGAAAATGAGCGGCAGCATAAAGATGCCTATGATGATGCGCTTCCAGGTGATCTTGCGGTAGACGACCAGAAGCATTGCCACGGTATAGATATTCATGGCCTGCAGAACATCGCATTCGTTCATGTAACGGCGCAGTGCTGTAAAGTAATAACAGAACAGGGAAATACCTGGCTGATAGCCGGCACCGTGTGTTGTACTGCCTGCTACATTTGCATAACCATCGAATAAAATAAAGTTCTTGACGGTCAGTCCCCAATGGGTAAACTCATCAAACTTGGATAAAAGTCTTCCGGCTGTCATGTAATAGATAAAGGCCAGAGCCAGAAGAAAGATCACAAAACCAACAGAAAAGATGTTGAGCACATACTCCTTCATCTCTTTTTTGATCAGGCTCTTTGTCAGGCCTGCGAGGAACAGAACATAAGAGATGCCTATTGCAATGACAACGCCCATCCTTAGCTGCGCAAACAAGCCTGCCACATACAGTACCAGGATAGAGGAAAAGATGGAAAGCGGCAGACATTCTTCAAACTTTTTCTTGAAGATGCCGCTATATCCGAACGTTTGCGCAATCAAAGTCAGACAGATAAAAATAAATAATCTCATATTAGTTCCCCTGTAGTTGGTAAACGGCAAAACGAACGCCGTCAAATTCCAGTGTTTCGGTTTGATTCAGTTTGACAGACTTTCCTTCTTTCCGGTAAAAATCTGTCCAATATGTCATATCGCTCTCTTCAAAAGCAATCAGATAAACATGTTCATTCTCCAGGACCGCTGATTCTATCGATGAGATCCCAAAGCGCTCCCAGATGGTCTTAGCCTGCGGCATTTTACTTGGCCAGCCGCCCGGCCAGTACAGGTTCTGAAGGCTTCCATCCATCTGTTTTTCATTGAATCCCAGTGTGATCACATCGGATTCACAGACGTAAAGGTTTTCCGGTGATGATTCACACCACTCTTCCAGCTGAGCCCTGACTTTTCCGGAGGCAATAAAGCCCCGGACCTGTTTTTCTATTTTACCATAATCCGCCCGGATCCCCAAAATGATAGCCGCCATCAAAACAGCTGCGATCAGCACCTTGGCGATCACTTTTCCTGCTGAAGATTTCCCTGCTTTCTTTTCCAGAAAACTGCCGAGAGGTTCTGCGTGATCGATCAAAAGTCCCAGTAGGAATAAGAGTCCTGCATACCAAATGGCAGAAGCAACCCGGGCAACCGGCCTTCCCATATAGATCATATACAGCCACGGGATCAGACTGGCAGGAATAACAAGCAGTGTATGTACCAGCAGTCTCCAATGCCTGGTAACAATAGCTGCGATCAGCATCAATAAAAGGAGGCCCATTGTGATCAGGCTCATCGGACGGTAGCTTTTTTCATTCAGGTTCGGCCATAAACTTTTTAATGTCAGCCCTATCCGCTCTCCCATCGGAACCTTTTCATAGGATTCTTCTACTGCGCGGTCTGCCATCCGGTTCAGAAAATCATCCTGCATCCCATCTGTGAACTCCAGATAATAGCGGTCCTTATACATAAAAAGCCGCTCTTGGCTGATCCCAAGTTCCTCATAAAATGCCTCATTGCCTTCATACGGCGGCACCCCGTAAAAATCATACATGGTGGTGCGGGCGTCATTAAAGGAAAGGAACGCTTTCCACTCTTCCCCTCGGTAGGCAGCGCGGTGGGATAATTCCAGTGCACCTATCCCAACAAACAGAATAACCGGGAACAGGATCCAGCGGATGATATTCTGTTTGGTGAATGCCGGTTTCGATGAGAAAAACTTATATAAAAAGGCAACAAACGCCAACGGCAGAAGCATAAACAGTGTTCTGGCCCGCAGGCAGTACGCCAGATAAAGCAGTAAGAAACAAACTATATAGTTCAGGATTCGGTTTGTGCGTTTGCATCCGTCTTTGATCGTCAGGAAATAAAAGATTCCCGTTCCGGTCAGCACGCCTGCGCTCATGGAATAATGCGCGGTCGTATAAAGTCTTGCCAGACAGAATAAGAACAGAAGCAGAAACAAAATGGAAAGCAGGATCTTGTTTATGATCTTCTTCACATTGGAGCAGATGCGGAAAGTAACCAGAAATGCGCTGGCGCCAAAGCATCCTGTCAGCAGATGAAAATGCCAGTTGACCTTTGGCCAGATTGAAAACAACGTTTTCAGGATCCAGGCCAGCGGATACTTGATATAGACAACATGCGCATCCAGCTCTCCTGTATAAGCTCCGCTCAGCACAGTCTCGATAAACGGATCATCGATCACGCCATATGTGAAGACGTAAAACAATCTGACGCCTGCCACAAACGCTGCAGTCAGAAGAACGGCCAGGATAAGATTCAGAAACGTCCCTTTTTTGGTATTGTTATCGATCATCAGATTCCTGTTCCTGCTTTTGCTCCAGTTTCTCTTCCAGATATGCCACTTTCTGGATCAGATCCCGGGTTTTCTGCCGGTTTGTATAGATCGAGACCGTCAGGGAATAGATTACCATCACCAAAAAGACAATGCCCAGGAAGAAGACCATGTTAACGGGATCATAGATGCCAAACAGATGGGAAACCTTTTCCATCAGATGTGGTATCGCCGCAAACAAAATGACCAGGACAAATACGATCATCCAAGGCAGGGTGATCTTTAATCCCAGCAGTCCTTTTTTGATCAGCACAAATGTCAGAATGATCGCCAGAACCGCAATAGCAATCACAACGATCTGGATCCGCAGTGTCATTTTCTTTTTCCTCCAATTGCCTCTATCAGAATACCTGCACTTACTTTCACCATGTAATAAACAGCTTTCAGCGGATTGCCGATGGACGATTTCCCGCCCTGGCGCTTGCGCATCACAACAGGCACCTCAAGAATTTTCAATCCGCATTTCGCAACCGTCACAATGGTCTCCGGTTCCGGATAATCCCAAGGGTACCACCCGGCAAACAGACGGATCACATTTCTGTTTCCCATCCTGAGTCCTGAGGACGGGTCTGTGATCTTTGTCCCGCTCACCCACCGGATCAGGGTGCACATGAACGCGATCCCTGCCCTGCGCGCTCCCGTAGACTGAAAGCCCTCTTTTGTGATAAACCTGGATCCGATCACCAGATCCGCTTTTTCCGCATCCCTTTCGTCTGTGCGCAGGAACTGCTCCATTTCCAAAAGGGCTGCTGCAGGATGCTGTCCATCTCCGTCCAGCTGTACCGCAAGATCATATCCTTCCCTGAGCGCATACTGATACCCAGTCTGCACGGCTCCGCCAATCCCCAGATTGCTTGCCAGATCCAGAAAATGGATTTGGTTCTCTTCGCAAAGCTGTTTGGTCCTGTCCGTAGATGCATCGTTAATGACCACATAGTCATATCCCGGTGCATTCTCCCGGATATCCTGTATTACCGACAGCAGGCTTTTCTCTTCGTTATAGGCCGGAATAATGATCAGCTTTTTCATGCCCTTTTTATGACCTCCAGCATTTGATCAATACTCCTATTCCGCTCAAAGTGTGCCTGTTGATATGTACGTGCGTTTTCGCCCAGTTGTTTCCGCTCTTCGGTGCTCATTGCATGCAATGCTTTAATATTCTCCGCCAGCGCTTTGGCATCGCCCGGTGCAGAACAGAATCCGCAGTCTGCTTTCCGGATAATCTCCTCCGGTTCCCCTTCCATAGCCAGAATGAGCGGCCTGCCGGCTGCCAGATAACTCATGACTTTGGCAGGAATGGAAAAATCCTGCAGGCCGTCTTTGGATAATGTTCCAAGCAAAGCATCTGCCAGCGCCGTATATTTTGGAATATCTTTGATTGGATGAAATCCTTCAAAGATAAAGTGATCATTTAGTTTTGCCTCTGCGATCAGATCTTCCCAATGAGAACGGCTCATGCCGTCTCCCACGATGATAAAACGCAGATCAGTAAGTCCCTCTGCCACACACATGGCTGCTGCCTGCGTGATGTTCTCCACATCCTGCGCAGGAGAGATATTCCCGGTATATACAATACGGAATCCCTCTGAAAACCTGGCTTCCAGTTCCGGATCATGCACGGTTTGTTCATACAGCTTTTCCGGACACTGCGGGATAAATGTGATATCTTCTTCTCTCTTTCCAAGCACCTTCAGGAAATACTGTCTCATTTTCTCCGATACCGTGATCAACTGCTCCGGTTTCCTGTAATACCACATCGACCAGGCATACAGAAATCTGCGCAGCAGCTTATTTTTGATCGGTATGACAGAATACAGATTCTGCGGCCAGATATCCAGGATATACATGGCGCAGCCGATCTTTTTTTTCTGTGCGATCCGAATACCGGCGTAAGCCATCATGACAGGAGAAAGCTGGTAGATATATACTTTGTCGTAATGATTCTTTTTCAGCTTTCCAACCTGAAAAGCACTGGCAATCGGAAAAGCCATGTAGTTCAAAAAGATCCGAAGGTTGCTGTTGCTCCCCCGTTTGATCTCAAACGTCCGGTATACTTTGACCTTCCCGTGCATTTCCTCTTTGATGCTGTGGGAGTCGTATCCTTCAAAGAATTCTCCGGTCGGATAATTAGGCTGCCCGCAAAGCACGTCCACTTCATGGCCGCGCTCCAGGAACCCTTCCACGATATCATTGATGCGGAAATTCTCCGGCCAGTAATGCTGGCATACGACTAGCAGCTTCATTTTTTCAGCCAAACCGTCCTGTTCACGATATCTGTATAACTCTGTATGGTCTTCACCACTTTCAGTGAAACGTTCTGCTGGCAGTAATCTGCATTCAGTTCAAACAGGTCACCGTTTTTACTGATGCTGACTGCAAGCTCAATAGCCTGCTCAATGGTTTCCGTATCGATGCCGCCAAGAACAACACTTCCCATATCCAAAGCCTCCGGCCGTTCTGTGGAAGTCCTGATCAGAACTCCCGGGAAGCGGCACATGGCACTCTCTTCTGAGAGCGTACCGGAATCAGAAAGAACACAAAAAGCATTCTTCTGCAGCTTGTTATAATCAAAGAATCCGAATGGTTCCATGCTTTTTACCAGCGGATGGAACTGAAAGTTTCTTTTCTCAATAAACTTTTTGCTGCGCGGATGTGTGGAGTAAATGACCGGCATCTGATATGTTTCAGCCACATCGTTTAACGCATTCATCAGGGAGAGGAAATTCTCTTCCAGATCGATATTCTCTTCCCTGTGGGCAGAGACCAGAATATATTCTTTTTCTTTTAAGCCCAGCTGGGTGAGCACATCGCTTGCTTCTATTTTGTCATGGTATTTGTCCAGAACTTCCCGCATTGGAGAACCTGTTACAAAGATGGTCTTACCGTCTATGCCTTCGCTCAGAAGATAACGTCTGGAATTTTCGGTATACGGCAGATTGATATCCGCAATATGGTCCACGATCTTCCGGTTGATCATTTCCGAAACGTTCCAGTCCCAGCAGCGGTTACCTGCTTCCATGTGGAAGATCGGAACTTTCAGCCTCTTTGCAGAGATCGCACACAAAGCAGAGTTGGTATCACCCAGCACCAGCAGCGCATCTGGTTTTTCTTCTTCCATGACGCGGTAGCTTTTCGCGATGATATTGCCCATGGTATCGCCCAGTTTTTCGCCAGCGGCATCCAGATAATAATCCGGTTCCCGCAGCTCAAGATCCTCAAAGAATACCTGGTTCAGTTTGTAATCGTAGTTCTGCCCGGTATGGACCAGCACATGATCAAAATACTGATCGCATGCTTTGATCGTCTCGGCCAGCCGGATGATCTCCGGACGTGTGCCGACTACTGTCATGACTTTTAATTTTTTCATGATTTACTCCTTAAAGCTTCAATCACATACTCCTGCTTTAACAACAGCTCCTTGATCTCTTCACGGTTCAGCTGCACGGTGTTATCGGAAGTGAAGGAATGATCCTGATGGATCTCCGTGTTTCCGTTTTCAAAATATTTCTCATAGTTCAGATCCCTGGCATCCACCGGCACGCGGTAATAATCACCCAGATCTTCTGCTTTGCTAAACTCTTCCGCCGTCATCAGTGTCTCGCTCATCTTCTCACCATGACGGATGCCAATGTATTTCACGTTTGTTTCCGGTCCGAACAGATCACAGACTGCTCTGGCAAGGTCTGCAATGGTGCCGGCAGGGGCCTTCTTGATAAAGAGGTCACCCGGGCAGGCATGTTCAAATGCAAACAGGACAAGATCAACTGCTTCATCCAGGCCCATCAGGAAGCGGGTCATGTTCGGATTGGTAATGGTGATATCCTGTCCGCTCTGGATCTGATCAATAAACAGTGGGATCACAGATCCACGGCTGCACATCACGTTGCCGTATCTGGTAACGCAGATGGTGGTCTGATCCTGCGGGAGCGTTCTTGCTTTCGCAATGATCACTTTCTCCATCATCGCCTTTGAGATGCCCATCGCATTGATCGGATAAGCAGCTTTATCCGTAGAAAGACAGACGATCTTTTTAACACCGGCTGCCACGGCTGCCTCCAGCACATTGTTCGTTCCCAGAATATTGGTTTTGACTGCTTCCAGCGGGAAGAACTCACAGCTTGGCACCTGTTTTAATGCAGCTGCATGGAAGATAAAATCCACGCCGGACATTGCATTGGCAACACTTGAAAGATCACGCACATCACCGATGTAAAACTTGATCTTGTCATTTTTATATTTTTTCCGCATGTCATCCTGTTTTTTCTCATCGCGGGAAAAGATGCGGATCTCACCGATATCGGTTCCCAGGAACCGGTCCAGGACCGCATTCCCAAAACTTCCGGTCCCTCCGGTGATCATCAGTGTCTTTCCAGTAAAAATACTCATTTTATTCTCCCTGTTTCTTATTTTCCTGCTCCCGTTCTTTTGCAGCTTTTAGTTTTGGCTCATAAAACCGTGCTTCCGGCTTTTCACCGACCGGCAGATAATACGTATCCGGGTTTTCCGGATCAAAGATCTCATTGGCCCACATGACCGTCACCAGATCGCCTTCTCCGATATTGGTAATATTGTGCGTATATCCAGGCGGAATATCCACGACCTGAAGCTGATCGCCATTCACTTTATAATCCAGCACTACATCCGAATCCAGCTTGCGCAGGCAGATCATGGCCTCACCTTTTACCACAATGAACTTCTCATTCTTGCTGTGATGCCAGTGGTTCCCTTTTGTGATCCCCGGCTTGGAAATATTGACCGAGACCTGTCCTCTCTCTTCCGTCTTGATCAGTTCCGTAAAGGAACCTCTCTCGTCTGTGTTCATGACCAGATCATAAGAGAACTGATCTTCAGGCAGATAGGACAGATAGGTGCTGTACAGCTTCTTCTCAAATCCGTCCTTCAGATAAGGGATGGTTTTGTCCTGGCGGGTCGCGCGGAAAGAGCGCAGCATTTCTGCTACATTCCCAACGGTCTCAAAGTCCACCGGCCAGGCTGTATAATAGGTATGGCCTTCCAAAGCTTCTTTGATCTGCTGATGATCTGCACGCGGAAGGAATTCTTCCATCTTCTCTCTTGTCAATACTTCCGGCTCTTTGTTATCTAACAGCCCTGTCAGCACATCCATCAGATCATCAATGTAAAGAAGCGGAACGACGGCATGTTCATCATTGATCGTGACAGCTTGTCCTCTGGCGATGTTGTGGCAGAAAGTTGCCACCATGCTGTTATAGTTTGGCCTGCACCATTTTCCGTAGATGTTTGGCAGACGGAAAACATAGACTCTGCTGCCGGTCTCCTTTTCGAAAGCAAACAGCGCATTCTCTCCCATCACTTTGCTCTTGCCGTAATCATTTTCCAACGCTGCCTGAATGGAGGATGTCATCGCTACTGGGACCTGCCTTCCGTTCCCTTTTAAGAGTTCACAAAGATGAGCGGTAAAATCTGCGTTGCCATCATAAAACTCCTTTGTTTCCAGCGGCCGGTTCACCCCCGCCAGATGGAATACAAAATCTGCCTGCCGGGCATATGCCACCAAATCTTCCTCGCTGTTATCCAGGTCATATTCCAGAACTTCATGGTCCCTGTTTTTCAGTTCGATGCACAGGTTTTTGCCCACAAATCCCTTTGCACCTGTTACCAGAATTTTCATGCTGTCTCCTTTTGTAAAACCGTAGCAAACCAAAACCGGGAAGTGAAAACAATCCAGGTCTTGGCATACTTTTCCTTATACAAATTCTATCAAAATAGTAGCATAAATAAGGGGAAAATGATACAGAAAGATTTGATCCTAGCGGTCGCCGAAAAGCCTCCCAAAAGCCAGTCTTTCCAGCAGATCAATGGTGAAAGTCAAAAGGACCATCAGAAGGAAACTGAACAGGAGCATGAAAAGATCACTGCCATATACAAGCTGCTTCAGTCCCAGCGTTCCAAACAGAAGTGAAAAGAGGTTTTTAAAGATCATTTCATTACCGTTAAGGTATAAGCTGTCTTTCCCGACCCTCGCCAGAAAGGCGCTGATGCCCGGGACCTTTTCCAAAATCTTTGCAAGACAGACAAAGAAGAACAGCAGCAGGCAGGTGCTGAACAGATTAACGATCTGGAACCACGTTCCACCCAGTTTCTGATTCAGATAAGCAGAGATTTCCACGCTCTTTAAGAGCAGCACCACTTCATAGGCTGCAGAAAGCAGAAACAGGATCCACCACGCAGCCTTGATCCCGCCTTTCTGTCTTTTATATTTCCAGTTGTTAAAGAATGAGAACAAAAGCGCTCCCAGGAAATAATACAAAAGATAAACAAAAGCCGAATCCACGTTCCATGGCCAGGCTGGAGCCATTGTCGGCTGATGTCCCAGGAAGAAGGTTCCGACTACATAGAGTGCAACAACGATCAGCGACAAGAACCATTTGCTCCGGATGATCCTTTTTGCAAGCTCAAAGAACACGCTGATCACAAACAGACAAGGCAGGAACCAGAGTTGGATCGCCGGTGTCTGATTGCGGATCCCGGCTGCCATATCCAAAAGCATCTGCAAAATGGCAGACCATGCGCGCATACCAACAATGCACATGTACAAAATGGTCAGCAGGGAGAAAAGAAAATACGGAATCACCAGAGAACGGATCTTCTTCCACAGAAATGCAAAAAAAGAACCTTCTCTTGGCTCCATCTTTGCAAAGAATCCTGCTGCAAAAAAGAACAGGGGGACATGCTGCGCAAAAATAAATAGATAGGTATTTTCAGAAACCGGGAGATGTCCCAGATAGATCAGGAGCATCCCCGCCCATTTTAGAATATCAGCCCATCTGATACGTTGTTTCATAGTTTGATCTTCGTGATGTTTTTGCGCCGCACAAGCGGTTCATACAAAAACTGGCGGAAGGCATAGACAAGTTTACGCGGAGCCTTTTCGATCAGGGCATCCCGCTTGGCTGTATTGGTTATGCTTCTCTCTTCCTCATACCAGCCTTCAGCGTAATCGGTCTGCTGCGCTAAGATTGTTTCCGGAGTCGGGCCGATCTTCTGCGCGATGACATAGATCTCCGTCTGTGTATTGACATCAAACTGTACTCTGCCGGCAGCTTCTGCCGGAGAGTATTTAATCTTCCAGACTTTATCCTTTGCGGAAAACTTTACAATGAAAACATCCTTGATCTCCATCCCGTTCTGTTTTGTAAACGTACTGTAAAAAAAGTCCGGAGAAAACTGATACAGCCCGTGGCCGTTAAAGTTATTGGTCGGAACCATGCAGATATAGGTCCCGCCTAACTCAAGCATGGAAAAACAATTGCCAAGCACCATCGGAACAGCGAACACATGCTCCATCGTTCCGCCGTCAATAATGCAGGAGAACTTGCCTTCCAGGTCCTTTGGCACAGGCTGATTCAGATCATGTAAAATGTCCGGATCCTCATGCGCAAAGCCATCCAGACTCTGAAGTTGTGATCCATACATGTCCTGAAAAATACCTTCTGCATACGGACTTTCAAAGTCCCTGGAAAGGAGTTCCGGAGGGATCTTTCCCGCAAAGTCCGGCATATATTTCCGGAATTCTTTCTCCGAAAAAGCGCGGAACTGACGACCCAGGGTCAGTGTCCTGGACAGATCTGCTCCATACTGTTTTCTGGCATATTCAATTGTCAGCATCGATGTGATGCGAAGGCCCATGTCCGCTCCTTAGAAATACAGTTCCTGCAGTTTTTTCCGGTCAACTTTGTTGTTCTGATTCAGCGGCAGATTCTCCATCCGCACAAATTTATTCGGCACCATATGGCGCGGCACTTTTTCTTTCAGACGATCGCGCAGCTCTTTTTCATCCAATGAGCCAACATAGCACATGATAATATGCTCCGTCTCTTTATTGAAGATGCATGCACACTGCATCTGGTCATCCAGTGCACAGGCAGCCAGTTCGATCTCTCCTAATTCCACGCGGTGTCCCATATGTTTGATCATAAAGTCGCGGCGGCTCTTAAAGACGATCTCACCGTACTCATTCCGCTCTACGATATCGCCGGTGCAGTAGATGGTCTCGCCCGGTTTCAGCGGATTATCCTGATACTTTTCAGCTGTGGAGGCATCATCTTTCAGGTAGCCCAGACCCATGCCCGGACCAGCCAGACAAAGCTGTCCTTCTTCTCCGTCTTTTGCTTCTGTGCCATCATCTTTGATGACGTAGGCAGTCACAAATTCAGCCGGGAATCCCAGCGGGATCCGCTCATCATCAGCAAGCTCGCGCTCCATCGGATACAGGAACGTATAGAAAAACTCGGATGCGCCATAGCCCTGGCAGTAACGCGGATCCGGAATAACTTTTTTCATCTTATTGATCAGCTTGGTCGATGCTACATCGCCGGCAAAGGTTACCGTACGCAGGCATTTATTCAGTTCCTCTTCATAGCC
The DNA here is from genome assembly GCA_017652745.1 of Lachnospiraceae bacterium. Classification (GTDB taxonomy): domain Bacteria; phylum Bacillota; class Clostridia; order Lachnospirales; family Lachnospiraceae; genus RGIG5612. The sequence goes on along the minus strand of JAGCAK010000034.1, from coordinate 16,648 downwards.
TTCCCATGCTGAAAACCGGGAGATCACAGTCACACCGCTGGCCACCCAGTCAATAATGGAGATCTGGTTTTCTACCAGATATTTCACCAGCTCAGCCGGCTGGCTGAACAATTCTTTTGGCATAAAGTAGCAGGTTGCTTCTGCTGCAATGGAGAAAAACAGATTCAGCACACCCATGACATAATACATCGGAGACTGGTTGCCTACATGGTCAGTAAAAATGATCCGCACATCATCGCGGTTGGCAATAGAACAATACAGAATTCCGTTATGTCCCTGCATGACACCTTTCGGATTTCCGGTCGAACCGGAAGTAAAGACAACGCTGGCAAGTTTCTGCGAAACTTCTTCTTCCACGATCATCGGAAGTTCAAAGTCAGCTTCTTCCTGCTCTAAGATATCCTCATAAACCAGAACCGTTCCGTCAAACTGTATCGATCTGGCTTTTTCTTCTGTTTCACGATTGGTCAGGATGATCACCGGCTCTAACGTTTCAAAGATCTTCTCGATCCGCTCATTTGGCATAGTCTCATCAATACAGGAATAGTAATCCCCGGCATATAAGATGCCGTGCATGCAGGCGGCCAGATCGTTGCCTGCTTCAATCAGCGTGGCTACCGGCTGCGGCTCCTTTTCACCGATCTTAGCAGGATCTTCTCCGGTTGCCTGAATGATTGCTTTTGCAATGCGGATAGAGATGTCATACATTTCCTGATAGGTCATCTCTCCATCAACATCCACAAATCCGATCTTCTCCGGCACATCTTTGACTGCCTTGTCGAGTAATTCTGTCACGCGTTTGAATTCCATTAAATAGTCCTCCTGAGTTTTTCTATATTCCGTAAATAATCCAGACTCTGTTTGATCACATTCACATGGCCGCCTTCTTCTTCCGTATAGCGGACTGGAAGCTCAATGATCTCTTTCCCGCTCCTCTCTGCCCGGATCAGCAGCTCTATGATAAAGAACCATCCGTTCTCTGTGGTATCCGACTGGCTGATCAGTTCCTCCACGAAATCCTTGCGGAAAAACTTAAATCCGCAGATGGCATCCTGCGACTGCATGTGAAGCCTTCTCTTCATGACCAGGGTCAGACCTTTAGAGGTTATATTCCGATACCATTTTCTTCCGATCGTCCGTGCGCCTTTGGCCTGCTTGGATCCATTGATCATGCAAAGGTCAGCGTCCTCTTCAAAAAGACGGATCACCTGCAGCAGGTGCCTAAGGTCTGTAGACAGATCCACATCCATATAGCCGGTGATCTCAGCTGTATTAGCGGCGATCCCTGCCCGGAATGCTGCGCCAACACCTTTCTCTGCGATCCGGATATAGCGCACGTTTTCATATTTACTTACCAGCTGCTTTGCGACCTGCTCCGTTGCATCCTGAGACGCGTTATCTACGATCGTCAGCTGGTAGGAAAAATCTGTTTCATTCGGAACGACAAAGCGTTCCAGAAAAGCCACTGTCTGGGTAATGCCCCTCTCCAGCCGCTTCTCTTCATTATATACAGGAAACAGAATATTGATCTGCATGATAACTCCTTAAAACTGCGCGTAAATAAACTCCGTATTAGTAATATTCAGCGACAGCAATATCATAATGATCACGAACCAGTAGATCAACAAGCGGATCACAAAGTGCTGTTTCAAGACCAGTCCGCAGATTTTCTTCTTTGTATTGTACTCAATAACCGATACGATCAGCAAGGTGAAAAATCCGATCAGTAATAAAACAAGCTGCAGGCCGTCCAGATCAAATTTCAGGATCGTACCGTCAAACAGGGAAACAAATGCAAATTTCTGAAAGACCTTGCGAATCAGTTCCCCCAGCTGGGCCAGGTCTTTTACGCTGAATAAAAGCGGTGCCAGCCATAACAGGAGCGTCGTCCTTACCTGCTGCCAGAATTTGTATAATGGCGATGCCACAGTCTTTGGATGTTTCTTTCCAAATGACGCAGCCACCGGTTCCAGCAGCATGGTGACAATAAAGATCACGCCATAATAAACACCCATAAGGAAGAACTTCCAGCCGCTCCCGTGCCATACGCCCATGATGATCCAGAGGATCATCAGTGCAATACAGGAAATGAGTCTGGTCCTTCTCTTTCGTGCATTCCGGTCTGCTCCCTTTTTTATAAAGGACTTCGCCATACGGCTGACAGACAGCGGATAATAAATATAATCCTTCAGCCATGCTCCAAGTGTGATATGCCATCTTCTCCAGTATTCCGCAATACTGCGGGAGAAGTAAGGCTGGCGGAAGTTTTCCGGCAGTGTAATGCCAAACATCTGGCTGATACCAATAGCCATATCTGCAAATCCGGAGAAGTCCGAATACAGCTGCAGCATGGAAAGAAGCATAGCCAGAAGGATCAGAACGCCTGTTGCTTTACTGCTGCCATAGATTCCTGCGATCAGCGCTGCCGTGCGGTTGGCGATCACCAGTTTCTTAAAGCAGCCCCAGCCAAAACGCATCAGGCCTTCAAAGATTGACTTTGCCTCATAAGCGTGCGGCTCATAGAACTGCGGAGTCAGATCTCCATAACGGTTCAATGGGCCCTGCGTGATGGAAGGGAAATAAAAAGCAAACAACAGCAGTTTGGCAAAACTGCGCTCTGCCGCGATCTGTCCGCGGTAGACATCCACAGTGTAACTGATGATCATCAGCGTGTAATAAGAAATACCAAGCGGAAGCAGAAGGTCTTTCAAAACCCAGGAGCCTCCCGTGTCCATTCCGCAGATCTCCGGTACATATTTTAAAAGGATCAGGATGATAACTGCACAAAGAATGCAGACGGCGGCCAGGATCTTTTTCTTTTCTTCCGGATGCGTTTCCATTCTTTTGACCAGGAAAAAGATCAAAAGTGTTTCTGCTGCCAGCACCACCAAGCCAAGTCTGGTCGCATAGACATAAAACAAAAGGCTTGCAATCAGCAGCACGATCCACTGGACCTTTTTCGGCACCAGATAATAAACTGCAAAAGCAGCAGCCAGAAAGACAAAGAAAAGCAGGCTTAACAGATTCATGAAGCCTCCTTTCCGTATGTCTCTACGAGCCAGGTGGTATAGACCCTTGCCCCATCCTCATTCAGGTGATCGGCATCGTCAAAATACTTTTCGTCATACGACGCAAAAGATGTCTCTATATGCACCTTTGGGAACTGTGCTGCCGGATAATCTTTCTTAAGCGTTTCAAAATAGGCGGAAAACGGTTCTGATATCTTTTTGCTTTCTTCAAACGTTGTGGCGATCAGCGGCATATTGAGAGAATAGACCTCAATGTTATTTTCCACACAAAGATCAATGATCTTCCGGTAATACTGATCCAGGGTTTCCAGCGGAATAAATTCCGTCATGTCATATTCCGCACTGGTCGGCCACCAGCTGACAAATGTTTTAAAGCCTTTGTGGTCTATCATTTCCTTGTAGGCTTCTTTGTTGATGGTCAGCCGATCCTCCGAAAAGGATTTGACCAGCGGCGTCATATATTTGGTAGGAGATTTGATCTTATATTCCAGCAGTGAGAAAACGTTAGAGCCGCCCGCCTCTTTCAGCGCAGCTTCCTCTTTGTTTGCTCTGGCCGCCCTTAATACTTCCATCGCATCAGAGAACGTGATCGCATCAAAGTAGACCGTGCGCGTCCAGAACCCGTCAAAACTGGTAAAATGATAGGCGCTCTCAGAAAGAAAGACTTTCTTTGGAACGCCTCTGTTAGCAATATATTCAGTTAAAGCGTAATAGGCTTCTATAGAAGTAGAGCCGCCCTGTGCCAGAGAGACGGCGTTTTTACTTTCGCCTAATTCATCCAATAGTTCCGGAAGGATCGCAGACTTTGCCCGGGAATCCCCCAGGATCAGAACGTCCGCATTCGGGATATCCGTTTTCCCCATCCGGTAGTCTTTTCCCTCCCGGTAGTAGGAATATTCTCCATCCATATAGGAATAAGGAGCTGACGCCAAAAAGATCCAGACGAGGATCACAGGAAGAAACACCAGGATGATTTTTCCGATAACTTTCAGCGCCTTCATAAAAAGATGCTACAGGCTTCTTAAATATTCCACAGCAGTCAGCACATCCCGGCTGCGTTCCGGCATGCGCATCTCGATGGAAATATAGTTTTCATAGCCATTTTCATCCAGGATCCGTTTGATCTCTCTATGCTCTTCCCGCTGTCTGAGCATTTTCAGATTTGGTTCACTGTAATGCACATGATTGATCAGAGGGATATTCTTTTCTGTCAGAAGTTCGTAAATGTTTTCCCCATTGGCCAGAATGGCACCCAGGTCCAGATTGACCTTGAACGCTTTGGATGCATTCTTTCCGACTTCTTTTCCGATATACCGGACCAGTTCAAACGCCTGTGAGGTATAGTTGATAAAATTCGTATTATAGATTGATGGATTAGCTTCGATGGCTATACATGTACCCCGCTGTGCCGCATACATGGTCAGCTCAGAGAAGAAGTTCACGGACACTTTGCCTGCCAGCGCCAGATCATATCCATCCGGAATATTCCGGTTTTTCGGACATCCAAAGACAATGTTTTTGCACTTCAATGCGACTGCAAAATCGATTGCCTTTTTCATATACTGAATCAGACTTCTGTTTTCTGTTTCCGATCCGAAAATATTGTAATCGATCCCATTCAAAACAGACTGCATGGAAACAGTTTTGACTCCGTAATAGTTATACAAGTCTTTTGCCCATTCTGCCGCTTCACGAATGCGGTCATACGGGCCTGCCTGTCGTCCCAGCATTTCCGAATGTTCCCACTGGAAGATCCGTGTCGGGGCAATCTCTAATCCCATCCTGCGGTCGCCTAAGAATTCATACATTCTTTCGTCTTCTTCCGGGCTCCATGCAATGTTGGAAATAGCATATTTCATAATGTGATCTCCTTGTCTGTAAAATCTTTGATCCTTTTCAGCATATCTTCTTTTCGGTATAAGTATCCGCCGTTTGCATCGGCAGCTGCGAAGCCTCCCATCTTTTCAAAATGGATCGTCCGCATATCATAGTCCGCCGGTGTTCCCTGCAGTTCATTCACAAATTCTTTCCCGGTCAGGTAATAGTAGACTTCACTGCTTTTGACCGGTTCCGTTGCAATATTCAGCAGTGAAAGCCCCAAGTTCATGGCTCTTTCAATATCTCCATAAAGATCTGAAAGATCGTAAAACTGATACACCGCGCGGGAATCCGTAAAGTTTAATGCGGAGAATCCGACTTCTTCAAAAATCTTCCGCAAAAAAGCCTTTTCTTCTTTTCCTTCCGCCCGGCAGGCATAAAAACCTTTTTCGTTTATTTTATAATACTCCAATAACTCCCTTTTTTGTGCAGAAAGTTCTTTAAACTTCTGCTCATTCAAAAGCGACGGGATATAGTGGATATAGTCGTAAATAAAATTCTTTTTGATGCCTTTTCCAAACAGGCCCGGAAGCCGCACGATCAAATGATCCTTAAAAGTCTCTTCCACAAATGTTTCCAGCATACGGCGGTTCTTCCCATAAGCCCCGTTTCCTGACGCTGCATCTTTTTCCGTGACAGGAAAAGACCCTTCATATACGTCCACCGTTGAGATCAGCACCACTTTTTCCGGCGCGATCTTACGGATATTTTCCTGCGCGTTCAAGATGATCTTTTCATCCTCTTCCGGGAATGTATTTGCCGTAAACTTTTCAGCCGGGACTGCAGCATAATAAAGGATGTCCGGGCTGGTGCCAAAAGCCTCCTCGATATTTTTACTGTTATAAAGGCCTGAAAACTCTCCGGCTGCTGCCAGATTGCCGCCTACAAAGCCTGTGTATCCCGCCAGCGCTCTCATTTTACGACCACGGTCTTTCCGCTTCCGGTCGATTCATCATCCAGAAGCTTTCTCATTTCCGCTACGACTTCCCCTGCTGTCAGGATCCGGCCGCGCGGATTATTATAAGCTGCCTGTTCCTTGATCAGATCCGGCATATCAGACAGGAATTTGGTGTCTGTCAGGTCCGGAGCCATTGCATTTACACGGATTCCCTTTGGAGAAAACTCTTTGTGCAGAGCACGCATCAGACCCAGCATTGCACTCTTGGTAGTGACATACTGTGCCAGAAAGTTCGGAGTTCCCTCTTCCGTCCCATAATACGATGACATCAGCAGCACATTTCCCTTCTTTGCCTTGGACATCTTTGGCAGAAGATCCTGCAAGATCAATACAGCCGATTTGAAAGAAATGTCCAGATGCGCTTGGAAGAAGTTGTCCCAGTCCATTCTCTGGAAACGTTCCGGAACAGCCTTCGGAGCAGGCAAATGCACAAAGTCTGTGACCAGCTCTTTTTCATGCAGTTCCGCAAGGAACTCTTCGATCTCATTTTCTTTCCGCATATTCACCTGATGGAGAAAAAGCTTTTCCCTCAGCTTCGGATAAGCATTCATCAAGTCTTCGATCAGATCATAGCAGTCATAATAGGTGCCATAGATCCATTCAATATCTGCCAGGTCTTCCCTGCAGTATGATTCCATCAATTCCAGTCCAAATGCGGAATCAGCTGCGGTGATCAATAATCGTTTCATTTATCGGACTCCTATCTGCATTACTGCTTTCAGCACTTTTGTGCCGTAACGTTCATTTTCTTTTTCGCCTGTTACCGTTCCTGTCACTTTTAAAACCAGGAAACGGAATGTGTCATTTACTTCACTGACCTTTCCTGTGAAGGTGATCTCTTCTCCCGGAAAGACCGGTTTTACAAATTTAACTTCCACACTCTGGATCAGTGAATTTTCACCCGGCAGATACACCCCTGCCATAGTGGAAAGGAAAGAAGCGGTCAGCATCCCATAAGCCACTTTCCCATCAAACCCTTTTTCTTTTGCAAACGTATCATCACAGTGCAAAGGGTTCACATCCCCGGTCATCTCCTGGAACTGCTGCATCATCTGCTCTGTGATGGTCACAGAGAACTGCTCTTCCATTCCGGTTTTTATTTCTTCAAACGTATAATGGTTCATATCGTTCCTCTATAATTTTTCCACACTGCCAACCACATAGCGCTGCCTGCGGAAATTCAGATTCAGGATCAGCGACAGGTATTTCAGTACAAAGGTCAGGATCGCAAATAAAGCAAAGAATCCGATCGCCAGAAAGATCATGATCGGCGTCCAGCCTTCAACCGGATGTCCGGTTGCATAAATGACCACCGTGTAAATGCCAACTACGGCTGCAAAGCACAGCATGATGATGGAAAGTACAAAAGCAATCTTATAGCCAATATCCGTAAACAGGATCAGTGAGTCCATCGCCAGCGTCCGTCTTTCTTTACCGGATCCCTTATCCACTGCCGCTTTCTGCGGATCAAATGTCAAATACGTGGATGCCAGACCGGAGTTTGCAAAAACGGCTTTGCGGTACATGGTCGCATGGTTCATCGCTGTCGCCCGGTTGATCGCCCGTCTGGAGATCAGCCGGAATGCTTCTGTCCGTATCTTAGCTTTAATATTTGAAAAATGATTGAAGATGGAATAAAACATCCGGGAGGAAAGTTTGGTCTTTCCGTTCGGGCAGGCGGAGATGATGTCATAACCTTCCTGCATTTTCCGGTATAACTGTTCCATCATGTCATCTGGCCAGGTCTGCTGCGCATAATCAAATTCATACACAAAATCACCGATCGCAATGTCGCAGCCGGCATTCATCGCCAGCTCAACGCCCTGCGCAAATCCCATATTTACAATGGTCACCGGACAGGTGAAATCTTTTGCAGCTTCCTTGATCTTCTGTTCGGAAAGATCCGTAGAAGCATCATCCACACAGATGATCTCAAACTGCGCAAACTGTTTTTCCAGCTGTCCATACACATGCTGAAGGAAACTGCCTATCGAAGCAGCGTTATTGCGCACATAGATCACTGCGGAAATAAAGATAGGTTCTTTGCCATTGTTCATAATAATTCCTCCAGGTCATAGACCGTTGTGATCTTTCCGGACAGCACACTGACAAATGTCGGCGATGTGCTGTGCGTCTTGATCATGGTTGGGCGGGAATCATCCACATCCGAAGCCATTAAGATAGGCTTGATGGAAAAAAGAGATCCCAGGTATTCAAACTGATAGTCTTCTTTCAGATATTTGCGGGCCAACTTGGACATATAAGGCCATGCGGAGTCCGGTTTGGCCGGGCAGGTATTGCAGTTTGCCAGATACCCCTTTTTGCAGGTTCCGCCGCTCTTTTTCTGGCATTCAAATTCCGCCAGTTTTTCATAACAGGTCTCATGCGGCGTAAAGGTGACGCTGGTCAGCGTATGGAGCCCTGTTCTGCCAAACGGCATAATGGAAAAGAATGGCCCGTCCATTACGGTGATCCCCACGTTCTTCAGTTCCTCTGATACGCGGCATAAGATCACTTCACATAATTCATATTTGATCCGAAACGGTTCAAATCCCGCCAGCTCTGTCAGTTCATTGACGCAGGCATAGGAAGCATTCAGCACAAACTGTGCTTCATAAACATCCTCCCCTGCCACAAGGACATAAACGTCTTCTTTCTTTTCTATCTTTGTGACCGGAGCACCAGTTTTGATCGTTACGTTCGGATAATCCTGTAAGTCGCCCAACATGCGCTCTTTCAGGATCTGCGCATCAAAGGTGACTTCCCGTGTCAGGAATGCGCCATCGCACATGCCTTCTTTAAAGTAGGTCGTGGCAGGGACCCGCTCTGCCGGGATCTGTGCTGCTTCAGAAAACTTTTCAAACTGCGCTGCACTGGTCCATGAGAATTTGGAGCTGGTCGCATAGACCTGATCAAAGGCATCATAAATGCATTCCGGGTATTCTTTTACAAAGCGGTCAAAATAACCGGCCGTTGCTTTTGCCGTAGAAAGCGACCTTGGGTAATGATACCCCAGATGCACCCGCGCCTGATTTACATAAGTTGCCCGTGTAAAACAGTCGTTTTCTTTTTCCAGCACAAGGACACTCTCGTTCTTACGTGCACATAACTGTGCTGCGTAAAGCCCGTAAATGCCTGCCCCTATGATGATTTTATCAAACTTTCCTGCACTCATTTAATCAAAGTTAAAGATTGGATAATAATCCTGGATAATGGTCACCGAATAAGAACTGATGACATAATCCGGTTTTGTTTCTCTTATATAGTCTTTTATGCTTCCATCGTAATAACGCGGGTCGATCAGCTCGACTTTCTTTGCATTCAGGGAAAGGAATCCCGTGACCGGAATGCACAGAGAGTCTGCCACAAAAAGAATTGTTGCATCGCTGTCTGCCTGCAGGTTTGTCACCGTTGCTTTTCCTGTTCCATAGAACGAAAGCAGTGCCAGAAAACACTCTCTCCAGTATATGTCTTCATGGTTCATTTCATCTCTGTCATAAAGCGCTTCCCAGTTTCCTTCCCGCATATACTGTTCTCCACCCTGTCCCTTTTTATCCAGTGTCAGATTCAGGTGTGTATCAAACTTTGGATGCATCAGCTCAAAATCATCCGGCACTGCATCAGCCAGGGTTGCTTTTCTGCCCAGCGATCCCAGATAGTGTGCAGGGAGCAGCTCGATCTCATATCGTTCAGGATCATAGTAAGTCGGATCATATGCAAAGCCATACTGTGCCTGCATATACTGACAGATCTCATTGGTTGCCCAAAGAGCCACCGGCTGACGCCAGTGATGATCCGTCCGGAAGAATAAAGAACGGTAGTCCGTAAATGCGGCATGCATGTTATCCCGGATATCCAGGCAGTCGATGCCGTAGGCGCGCAGGTCCTCTACCAGAAGGTCCGCATTCTGATTTGAAAAATCCTGCACCTGATTGATCCCTTCGTCCCCGTATTTATTGATGTTACCCGGGGTCTGCACATAAAAGAAGGTGGACCCGGCTTCTTTGGCAGTTTCCGAAAGCCCTTTGATCTTGGTAGCGATCTTCTGGATATCCTCCGGGGACTCTTTTGGATTCGCGCTGGCCAGATATCCATCCTCCAGATATAAGAGGCTGTTGTATTCTCCCGGTGCAAAGATCTTAAACCCGATCAGGTTTTTATACCGTACCTCCGTCTCCACGATCTTGCGTCTGCCAAGAAGCAGATCATTGGAATATGCATTGGTATAATTTTTTGCAGCAAATACAGCATTGCTGTAGCCTTTAGAGATCCTCTGCAGGAAGTTATCCTCCTGGCTGATCTCATAGACCTTGGTCTCAATGCTGTGATCCATCCGGAATAATTCTGTTCTTCCTGCCTTGATTGCAATGGCTACTGCGATGATAGAAATCAGAAAGGCAAACAGAATGCCAATGATGATCCGCGTTATGATCTTTTCAACTTTTCCTTCTTGCTGCATGTTTAAAAATTAAAATAAATGAACGGGTTGTACAGTTCTGTCACAATAGACAGGACGGAAAGAACAAAGATAGCCAGAACCACAACGCCCCTTCCGATATCTCTTACCAAAGGCTTCCTGATCTTTTCGCTGATCCATCTGGCAAACGGCGTGCACAGAATGATCGCGGCAGGGAGCAGGAAACGGATATTTTTCAAATACTTCCAAAAATCACCATCTACAAACGTATTGGTCGTGCCGCCGAACATGTTGCCTATATACCGGAAAGCCAGCGGAAGGCTCTCTGCCCGAAACAGCACATACGCGATCAGCAGGAAAAAGATCACATAAATATGATAGACGATCTTTTTCGCCTGAAATCCTTTTGCTGCTGCACTCTTGAGTGCTTTTTTACCGATTCCTGTCAGGGACTCAAAGCTCATCAAAACAAAGAACAACAGTCCCCAGATCACAAAGTTCCAGTTGGCGCCATGCCAGAATCCCATGGCCAGCCACAAGACCAGAAGCGATAAAACGACTGGTACATATTTTCCTTTTTTCTTGCCAAACGTCTTTCTGGCCCATCCGCCCAGACGGATCATCCCGTCACTCTTCTGCAGCGGATAGAACAGATAATCTTTCATCCAGCTTCCCAACGTCATGTGCCATCTGCGCCAGTATTCTGTAAAGGACAGTGACACATACGGATAATCGAAGTTCTCCGGAAAATGGAATCCAAAGATCCTGCCAAGACCAATGGCCATATCGGAGTAGCCGGAAAAATCAAAATAGATCTGCAGTGTGTAGCAGATGGTCCCCAGCCAGCTTGTTGCGACCGAGTTGGTCCCCGGACTTAAAAATGCATAGTCTGCAATGATTGCCAGGAAATTGGCCAGCAGGACTTTCTTTCCTAATCCATATACAAAACGCCTTACACCATAAGTGATATCTGCAGAAGTTTCTTTCCGGTTCAGCAGCTCTTCCGATACATCCGCATACCGGACGATAGGTCCTGCCACCAACTGCGGGAACATGGAAATATATACGCCCAGGAGCAGAATGTTTTTCTGCACCTTGTCTTTATTGAAATAAACATCCAGGCCGTAGGAAAGGATCTGAAACGTGTAGAAAGAGATCCCCAGCGGCAGGGCGATCCGGATGCTTCCTCCAAAGATGCCCGACACAAAACCCAGATACTTAAATACGAACAACAGCCCCAGATTCAAAAGCAGGAGCGCTGCAAGCAGCCAGTGCCGCGCTGCCTTCTGCTCATATTTCCCGAGTCCCAAACCAATCAGATAGTTCAGAACGATCGAGATCATCATGATGAAAACAAACCGCGGCTCGCCCCATGCATAAAAGACGAGGCTGGCAATCAGAAGGACGATATTCTTGAATGTCCTTCCTCCGTCCCTGCACTTCTTTGTAAATGGGTTAAAGTAAAACAGCAGGGTCACCGGAAGAAAGACGAATAAAAAGATGTTTCCCGAGAAAACCATTTTCAGCCCTTCCGATTATGTTTACTGCGTGTCAGTATTTTTGTATTCCAAATATTCCTCATACAACTGATTCCAATAAGCATTGACCCCGGTACCCTGGATCCGCTGATCCGTATAGGCCGCTTTTTTCTCCATATAGGCCGCCAGATACCGGCTGATCTTTTCTGTTCCGTAAATATTAAAATGCGAAGAGGTATCGCAAAAATCATTTTGTTCATCCAGAGATAAGGCAGTGATCACTGTTTCATCATTCATCTCCAGATATTCAACGCCTTCTTCCTGTGCAAAAGCTTTCAGGGATTTGCTCATTTCCACAAGCCACCCTTTAGACGGTGTCTTGATCAAAACCAGCTCAACTCCCTTTGCCTCACACAGATCTCTGATCTTTCCAAACCATTCCCGATTGACCGGTGTGACATCGGTTTCATAGACGCCTCCAAATTCTTCCATAGTCGGAAGCCACCGGTAATCTTTTTTAAATATATAATGATCTTTGTTTGCCACATAGCCGGCAAAGGTATGCTCATATTTCCCGTGATACCGGCTCTTCAGCGTGCCTTCAAAGATCTCTTTCCATCTTTCATGGAAACTGTAAAGCGGGATCAGATAACTGATCTTATTGTAAGTCTGCTCTGCTGCTACATGATGGTCTGCATCATCTTCCCCCAGTTCATAGATCAGTTTCAGCTTATCCCAGCTGAATGGCATCTTATCCAATGCCAGCTGATTCATGGATGGAACGCCGTAATTGTATTCAAAAGCAGCACAGTCCAGAAAAACGGTCTTGGTCCTGACTTTCTGCAGTTCCTCTTTCAGCTGATAGTAAGATACGATCAGCGGTGCCTGCTCCAGTGACAGGTCATAACCGGTATAACCTTTTTCATTCCAGATGATGACCGGGTTCACACAATAGAACACGTTGCTCGTGCCAAGGAAGATATAATCGACCTCGTTCCCGAGTTCTTTTGTGTCAGCCCGAAACTGCGTATCCGGCATCAGTATTTTATTGAAGAGAGCCAGCAGCAATGTCAGGATCAGACAAAACAGTACTGCTTTTCCAAGCTTTTTCATCTAGAACCCCTGATAAATAAAACTTGCCATATCCCCGCCGCCATAAAGGCCAAACAGGACCGTTGCAAGAACAACTGCTAAGAGGATCATCCATCTTGGAACGATATGCATCCCGGCAAGCCGCAGCCGCACATCCTTTTTCCGGTGCAGCAGGGAAACCACGATCCAAAAAGCAAAGGCCAGGATCAGGATCACAAAATCGTACGGATCCAATCCCAGGATCCGGATGCCTCCTGCCAGTTCTCCCTCTGTCTTTACAACCAGCTGAGCAGTTGGCCGAGTAAAGAAGGAAAGCAGATAGGCGAAACCGCTTTTCACGTTTGGTATCAGCATCAGATATGCTCCCTGAATACTCAGGATAAAGGTCCGCACCACACGAAAGATCTGAAATCCTACGGATCCGTTCAGGCGCGGAAACCGTGCGTGAAACTTTTTGACTGGAGCTTCGATCAATATGCCGACAATGATCGTCAGTGCATAATATGCTGCAGCGATCAGAAAGCTGCCGGCGATCCCGTGCCAGAGGCCAAAGACCAGCCATACAAACAAAACACCTATGATGCTGATGACGGAGGATGCTCCCCGCCGTCCTATTCTTTCCCGCAGCGTACGGTTCATCTTTTTTGCCGCACCTGACATCGTAAAGCTGTAAAGAACATAATCACGCAGCCATGCGCCAAGTGTGATATGCCATTTACGCCAGAACTGCGGCATGTTTTCTGCCAGATACGGATGATCAAAGTTCTCAGGCAGTTTTATTCCCAAAATCTCCGCCGCGCCGATCACGATATCCATACAGCCGGAAAAATCCATGAACAGATAAAAGGAACAGACGATAACAGCCAGAAAAACGTAGATGCCGCTGTAGGTGCTGCCTTTCCAGCCTCCGGTCAGTTCCGTCATCACAAGGGCAAGTCTTCCGGCGATCACCAACTTTTTGAAAAAGCCCCACAGCATCCGCTGTACTCCAAAGACGAGCGTCTCATAGCGGAAACGGTTCCCCTGTTCCATCTGTGGAACCAGATCTGCAAAGCGGTTGATCGGTCCCTGTGTCAGCGCCGGAAAGAATGCCAGAAAGCCTAATACTTTCAGGAAATTTCCTTCTGCATGGATGGTCCCGCGGTACACATCCAGAGAATATCCCAGTCCCATCAGCATAATATAGGAAATGCCTAAAGGGACCACATATTGCGCCGCGCGGAAAGAACCGATCCAGCCCAGAACACCTTCCAGTCCGCTGCCAAACCACCCGGCATATTTCAGGACGATCACCAGCGCGATCAGAAGAATGATCTCCAAAAGGACCAGAAGAGGTTTCTTATCTGTCTCAAATCTTTTGGCAAACAGATAAACGATCACAGCGAAAAGAAGCAGGCATACCAGAAAGCCTTTGGCACATAGTCCGTAAAAAGTAAGACTTGCCAGAAGCAGAACGATCCACTGCCCTTTTTGCGGCACCAGGTAATAAACCAGAGTGACCGCTGCCATAAAGATCAGAAACCAGACGGAAACCAGTCCCATAAACTATCCTTACTGCAGGCTTTCCACCAGCGCGCAGATGCTGTCCACCGACGCAAAATTCTCTTTCGTAATACTTTTGGCAGCGATGATGATGCCAAACTCATCCTCCAGAGCAGAGACGATCTCAATCACATCCAAAGATGCGATGATCCCATCCTCCAGCAGACCATCGCCTTCGTAGGTGGCGATATCCTCATTGATCTCTGTCAGGATCTCTAAAATTTTTTCTTTCATGTTTTGTCCTCCAAAGTATGTTTTTCCTCCTGTCCATAGCAGGCTGCGACCACAAGCGGCAGCGATGCCACTGCAGGAAGGACATATCGAATATGTTCATTCAGCGGGGACGCCATGGCCATCAGATACAAAAGGATCAGCGGGATAGCCAGGAGCACCCTTTTATTTTTTTTCTTTGCGAAATGTATCGTGATGATCAGTAAGATCAGTCCGTATGTTCCGCATTTCAATAACAGATTCAACACCGGGATCTTTTGCCAGAGGCCGTGCCATTTCGTCAGGAACGATGCAAACCCCTGCATACTTTCTGCCTGATGAGGAATATAGCTTTCATCCAATCTGCCTTCACTTGCTTTTACAGCATCCTCAGACGCTAACGTGTCTACACCAAACTGCACCATGGTGCCGGCGCCATATTTTTCCGGCGTGATCTTAGGCGTGATGGTGTAATAACCAAAGGTGTTGGACAAGGTTGCTTCCATGTATGTCATCGGCCGTTTGCCAAGTCGCTGCCCCCAGACTTTCAAATACTCTTTCAGCATGGCGCCCTGCTCGTCCGTTGCCCACCAGAGGTAATGTACTTTGACCGGATCAGATGCATACCGATAGTATGCTTTTCCGAGTTTCCGGTAATCCTCAAGATTGAATGTCTTTTCAATGACCTCCTGCTGCTGCGGTGTTAATTCCTCAGCATGGTCTCTAATGTCTCTGGCCGTCTGCTGAAACGGGATAGATAAAGCTTCTGCTGTTTCTGTTTTTGTGTGGTAAACTCTCTGCACCACATTGCCAAAGATCAGTACCAGTGCCAGTGAAATGACTGCAGTCAGTACAAAGTTTTTTCTCCATCCTCTGCTCTTGTCGCCGCAGAAGAAAAAGATCACCAAAGTAGGCACAAGGATCAGGATGATCCCGTTCCGGTAGAGGCAAAGCACCACAATGCAAATGCCGTACAAGATCCACTTTCCTGCCGGGAAACGCACTGTACCGTCTGTCTTTCGCAGAGGTAAAAACAACTGCATGGAGAAAGTCATAAACAGGAGAAAGACCCCCGTAAACAAAATGTCCTTGATGCCCGTCTGCATGGCGCCGCCCCACAGCGGGGTAATGGCAAAGTAGCCCAGGACGATCATCTGAAAAGCAGTGGAGATCCCGATCCTCTGCATTTGGGCGATCATATAAGCTGCAGCGACCGCACAGATCAAAGTCTGCAGGAGAATATAAAGGAAGAGCCCCAGGTTTGGCCCATGCGATATCATCCAGCCGATGTTGGAAACAAGTCCCATGACCATCGTAGCAAATGGCGGATGATGCCCGTTCAGCAATATGCCTCCATTGATCTGCGTGACCTGATACATCATGTCATAAGAAGCGGATCCCGGATAGAAGGCGATCAGCCACGGCAGCCAGAAGATCAAAAGGACCAGCAGCGCAAACCAGAAGTGTTTCCTGCCTTTTTTCTTTGTCGGCACCAGGCGGTCCGTCAAAAAAAGGAAGAGCCTGAAAAGGACATAGAATAGCGCAGAGAAAACAATCCATGCTCCTATCAGAAGCAGCACATTTCCAAAAGACACAAACCAGAAAGCAAGGGAGTCCTTATAGAACAGCGACAACGCAAGGACTTCCAGAAGGCCGATCACAATGGCAGCCACCAGCTCTCCGATGTGGTTTTTGAAAATGTTTTTCTTCATTACAGCTTGGTTCCGCGTGCCTTAATGATTTCTACCATTTCACCAACGTTTTTCATGCCTGTTACTTCGTCCATGGAAAACTTCAGTCCAAATGCTTTCTCGATCGCAACTACCAGATTGATATGCTCTAAGCTGTCCCAATCTTCGATCGTGTCAGAATTTGTCTCAGCATCCACTACGATGTCCTCGTCATCAAAGACATCCTGAAAGATCTCATTCAATGTTTCATAAATCTTTTCTTCCATTGTTACCTCCGATCAGTTGATCGTTATTACATGACACTGGTCCTGATAAGAATTCACATCCAGTGTCCAGATATCATTTTCTTTTGT
>JAGCAK010000033.1 GCA_017652745.1 Lachnospiraceae bacterium | reverse complement strand
CTGTCGGCGTTGTCGAGAGAGAAAAAGGCGAGACGAAAGAGATCACGCTTCTTCAGAAATGGCCTGTCCGTGTCGGACGTCCGTATAAAGAAAAATTATCCCCGACTGTTCCTTTGCAATCGGGAACAGACAGTCGATAACACGCTGGCCCGTGACCAGAGGAACAGTCGGGGATAATTTTTCTTTATATGGACGTCCGACACGGACAGGCCATTTCTGAAGAAGCGTGATCTCTTTTTTCTCGCCTTTTTCCGTCTCGACAACAGCAATGGTCTCTTCCAGAGTGTATTCTCCGCCCTGGATGCTGGTGATCTTTCCACTGATGCCGTTCGGGATCATGATCCGCTGCTCAACGATCGGCGTCTCTTTGACTGTACCGATGATGTCGCCGCCGGCAACTTCTTCACCAACTTCCACCGTAGGAACAAACGTCCATTTTTTCTCTCTGTCAAGAGCAGGAACCTCAACACCGCGGGTCAGGTTGTTTCCTGTCATCTGCATGATCTTGACCAGAGGTCTCTGGATTCCGTCAAAAATACTTCCGATCAGTCCCGGTCCCAGATCTACGCTCAAAGGAGCGCCTGTGGATTCCACCGGTTCACCCGGTCCCAGTCCTGATGTTTCTTCATAAACCTGAATAGAGGCTTCGTCGCCGTGGATCTCGATGATCTCACCAATCAACCGCTGGTCGCTGACACGCACCACGTCAAACATGTTCGCGTCTCTCATGCCCTTTGCTACAACCAATGGTCCGGCAACTTTTTTTATCGTACCCTTGCTCATAAATATTGTACCAAGCCTTTCTTAATACTTTGTTTTATCTATGTCTTTCTCTATTAATTAGCCGTTAAAAATAATATCTGATCCGACAGCCTGCTCCACAAGGCGCTTCACATCTGCCATTCCGCGGCCGGTATTGCCGCTGACTCCCGGGATCGGGATGACGGCAGGAAGATTGTGCTCACGCTCTGCGTCCACTGCCTCCTGGATCTGTTCATACAAGCTTTCTGTGATATAAATGACCGCATAGCCTGTGCCTGCCATTTCTTTCAGAGCGCGCTCGCCCTCTTCCGGAGTGGTCACCGGCCAGACTTCCAGGCCAAGGGTCGCGAAGCCGTAGATTGAATCTCTATCGCCAAGTACGCCTATTTTATACATATGAATCCCTTAACCTTTCTTTCACTTTTTCCTCCGGAAGCTGGTTCACTTTTCCGGAGAGAATGATCCGTACGGATTTGATCTCATTCTCTTTTGCCAGCACGTAAGCTGCCAGTGGTGAAATCGTGAATGCGTTATATTTCTGCGGGCGGATCAATTTCATCATACGGTTATCACACCATCTGTCGAAAGCTGCAGGGCTTTCCTTGATCGCATCGATCGCATCCGCATAACTGGTCTGCTCCAGATATTCATAGATGGAATCCAGACCGTTTCTGGTGGCAGCCATCAGCTTCTGTACGCTGATGCTGTCACATTCTGCAAATGCATGCTGCAGAAAATCTATACTTTTATTTGCCTTACAAGCTCTTATTGCAATATTGATATTGGCAGCCACACATTTCAGTTCCGCATAATCTGAAAGAAGCTGGTTTCCGGTGGCTTTTCCTGCCTGATTCATAGCAAGAAGTGCTGCCCTGTCAATGATCACATCACAAGTCTGAGAATCCCCTGTATGGAAAAGGATCTCTCTTGCCTCTTCCGCTGCCTTCATCATCTGAACCGGAAGAGGAGAAAAATCTCCGTCCGCAGCCGCTTTCCGGATCGTTTCGATCGGGATCGTGCCTCCGTCCATGTAGATATTCGGCACCTCTTTCTGCATATAGGTCTCTTTGATAGCTGCTTTCAGGTTATGGTAATCCTTGGAGAACCGGAAGATATCGAACATATGCATCTCTTTGTCGCTGCAAAGCTGATGCATCAGATCCCACACCTTATCCTTCTCTGCGCGGAGAAGTTCTTCCGGCGTATTGCCCCCGGCAGGACCCCAGCCTTTATCCAGTAAAAACTGGACGCACTCTTCATAAGTCTGACATTGCATCAATTGGGTCAGTGCCTGATCACTGAGCAGCGTATTCTCTTTAGCGCGGATTTGTGCGACTTGCGAAGTAAACAACTCGTCTGGAAGTAATGCATTATCCAGTAACTCGTCGTTTAAGAACTCCTTGTCCATAAATCTCGCTCCTTTCCGGTGGAATCCCACCTGTTTTATTTCTGGTGAAAACCAGATCTAGCTTGAGAAATCAGCTGAACAGGATCTGTCCAATCTTATCCTGCAGGTCTTCTCTGGAAGCCGAAATCAACGCATCGAAAGAACAGTTTTCTTCGATGTCGTTGTACACTAAAATGAAACCGCCGTCGATCTCTGCCGGCTGATCGGAAATGGTAAGAAGATTGTCTTTGATGACCTTCTTTGTACTTTCCGGCACCCGTGCCAGATCTCTTGCATTAAAACGAATGGTCCCTTCGATGCCATCAGCATACCGCGGGATCATCTTTTCGATGATCGCAAAGTATCCTGCATCGTCCAGGTTGGAAAGATAATCCATCGTTGCCGTAAAGACATCATCGATCTCTTTCTGCTTTGCCTCCAGGATCATTCTTTTTTCTTTCAGATCGCCTGCGGACTGGATACGGTTTCTGGTAGCCGTCACATCCAGCTCAGACTGCCTTTTGATTTGGTCTGCTCGAAAGGCTGCCTCTTTTTTCTCCGTGTCAACGATCTTTTCTGCTTCTGCCTTTGCTGCGCGGAGCATTTCATCTGCAGTATTGGTGGCTTCACTCTTTATATGTTCTAAGATTTTTTCAAGTCCACTCATCGAAAATACTCCTTAATTAGAATGCGACGTTTGCTGCTCCTGAAATAGCAAGAATAGAAACCAGAAGTGCCAGGATAGCGTAGGTCTCAACCATGATCGGGAAGATCATTGCTTTACCGAACTGATCCGGTTTTTTAGCGACAACGCCGATGGAAGCTGCAGATGCTTTTCCCTGTGCGATTGCGGAGAAATATCCGGCAATAGCGATAGGAAGGCATGCGCAAAGATAAACCAAACCTTTAGCGATCGTGATGCCACCGTCGCCGCCCAGGATACCGGTCTGTGAAAGGGTAATGAAACCGATGATCAGACCGTAGATGCCCTGTGTACCAGGAAGCAGCTGAAGGACCATGACCTTACCAAATTTGCCTGGGTCTTCTGCAACAACACCTGCTGCTGCCTCACCGGCAACACCAACACCTCTTGCAGAACCTGCTCCGGCAAGACCAACTGCCAAAGCCGCACCAAGCAGAGCTAATATAGTTCCCATGTTTGCTTGTAAGAATTGAATCATTTTTAGTTCTCCTTAAATTTATAATATTTTGTTTTTACACTATAAGGCTGGAACGGTCTTCCGCCACCCTCATAGAAACGGCCGAAGAATTCCACGTATTGCAGACGGTTGGTGTGGACATAAGCACCAAGCGTATTAATACCAATGTTGATGGCGTTAATAATAAGAAATACAAGGATGAAAACGATCACGCCGACAAAGCCGCTTCCGAACATGGTACCGATCATATTCGCAACTGACGAGATGACGCCGGTTGCCAGACCTAATGCCAGAAGACGGGAATAAGAAAGAAGGTCGGATAAGTATCCGGTGATGCCATATACCGCATAAGCTCCTTTTAAGAGCCGTTTGCCCCAGTTCTTGGAAGATCTTCCTCCCATGAAGATCACGACCAGACACCCGACACCAGCTGCATATAATCCGTAATTGCCGATCTGTGCGGAGAATGGCGGGGCTGCCCCTCCTGCCAGGATATCCATGATCATCTGCATGGAAAGACATTTGATGATCAGTCCGATCAGAATGACATACCAGACAAGAACATCAAAGATAAAGGACATGATATCTTTCTTCTTCAGGAACTGATAAGCTGCAGCCGCCATACCTGTGAAAATATGGATCAGACCCATGATCAATGCAAGCGTCAGGACGGTCATCGGGTTGGCTGTCATATCCAGCCACAGAGGTTTCACAACGATCGGCTTCCCAAAGAAGTTTGAGGAGACCGAGGTAATGACATCTCCAAAGTAACTGCCAAACAAAACGCCAAAGAACATGGCGCTGATGCCGCCGAACATAAACAACTTCACATTGTTGCGCAGGCCTTTTTCCATGTTCTTGTTTGAAACAAGCAGGACAAGCGCACCAAGGAAGATCAGAAGACCGATTGCTGCGTCTGCCAGCATAAATCCGAAGAAGACAAAGTAGAACAGGGAGATCAGGAAGGATGGATCGATCTCTCCCTTATCCGGAAGTGCATAACTTTCCACAACTCCCTGTACTGCGCTGGAGAATCCGTTATTCTTCAATGCCACCGGCGCATCTTCATCCGGCGAAACATCTTCCAGCTCCAACGTTGCCGTATATGGTTCAATTGCTTCTTCCACATCTTTCACATAGATCTCCGGAACGTAACCGGAAATAATAAATGCATGTTCTGACTGCGGAAGATTATTTGCCACACTATATTTTTCAGCGCGGATCGCCTGATAGTCAGCCAGGAATTTGATCTTTGGACGCTGGTCATCATAAGACTTGATCTCTTCTTCGCATTTCTCGATCTGTTCTTTTAAAGAGTCGATATTCTTCAACAGCTGCTCTTTGCTTTCTTCCGGGGTGTATTTGGTTGAATAGGCCGGATAAGAAAAACCCATGCCCCGTAAAGCAGCATTAACTGCGTCTTTCTTTTCAATCTGACAGATCAGCATCAGACAAGTCTGGTTTTTATCATGACTGATGATGGTGATATCTACCGGCAGATGTTCTGCCATGGCTTCATAAATGGAATCCAGCGTCCACTCACCCGGAAGAGACCCGATGAAAATACCGGTCTTTTCCGTTCCGGTCAGATCCAGCGGAGCATCAAAGGACTCCCACGGAACCAGCATCTCTAACTGCTGCTGACTCTTTACGATCTCGGCATTCTTCTCTGCCACATCTTTTGACAGATCCAGAATACGGGAAATGGTTTTCTTTGTAGAAGCCAGTTCTTTGTAGAACGTGTCATACTGCTCCTCGTCTACCACTGTCCGTCCTTTAAAGGAAGACAGCATTCCGCTCTTTTCTTCTTTATAGGTATTCAGAACTTCCAGTGCATTTTCCGCGTCGTGGATATTCCGCTCAAACTCAGATGCAGAGATAGGCATTCTGACTTTTTTAAAGACATCGTCTTCTTCCACAAAGTCCTGGATCTCAATGACGCCTGCCCTCTGGATGCGTTCCAGGATAGGCTTGCTGTCCGCTTTTAATCCACATATGGTTATGCGCTTCATGGCAAGTACAGCCATTTTGTTTCCTCCTGCTTTATACCATAATGCTTATGCGATCTCTGAAATAACCAGGTTGATCGCGTCTTCTCTTTTACTTTTTGCTTTTTCCTGAAATTGGGCAATGACACTTTCCGCACGAAGGCCGGCAACTTCCAGAACCTTCTCGCGAGTCGTCTCTACTTCATCAACAGCAGCCTTTGCGCGCTTTGCAGCTTCATCCAGAATATCTTTTTTGATTGCTGCGCCATCCGTCTTTGCCTGCTCAAGAATAGAAGCTTTCTGCGTCTCGGCATTCTTTACTAATTCCTTTGCCTCAAGCTCTGCTTCTCTGATACTTTGAATCGTTTCCTTTGCCATAATTTGCCTCCGGCTAAAAAAGATAAAAATTTGGGATAATTGTACCATTTCGTGTACAAAAAAACAACATTTCGCAAAAAAATGTGTCTTTTCGAAAAGACACATTTTTTCATCAGTTTCCTTTATTCGTTATGTGTATTTATAAATTCAATTCAATCTTTTTCCCTGAGAAATGGTAAGGATGATATTTGACTCCTGCTGCGTCCAGCATCCGCTTGGAGGCAACCACTCCCGGCGTTCCATCATATTTATCATCCGCATAAATGATCTCCTTTATGCCGGACTGGATCACCGCCTTGGCACACTCATTACACGGGAAAAGTGTTACATACAGTTTGGTCCCTTCCAGTGATCCTCCTCGGTAATTCAGGATCGCATTCAGCTCACTGTGGGTGGAATAATAATATTTGCTATGCTCCGGCGTATCATCTGTTTTTTCCCATGGGAATTCATCATCTGAACAACCGATCGGCAGTCCGTTA
Source organism: Lachnospiraceae bacterium (assembly GCA_017652745.1). Taxonomy (GTDB): domain Bacteria; phylum Bacillota; class Clostridia; order Lachnospirales; family Lachnospiraceae; genus RGIG5612. Next base: position 3,427 of record JAGCAK010000033.1, on the reverse strand, counting down.
TAACCCATCGATAAGATCTTGTTGTCCTGGCTGACAATGCATGCACCGACCTGCGTGGAAGGATCCTTGGACCGCTGCGCTGCCAGATAGGCCACGCCCATAAAATATTCGTCCCAGCTGATATAATCTTCTCGTTTACTGCTCACTTGTGCTCCTTTCCAGTTTCCCGATCCGGCGGATATGATTTTCTCCTTCTGAAAATGGGGTATTCAGGAAGATATCTAAAAACTCTTTTGCTTTTTCTTCATCGATCACTCTGGCGCCCATGCAGAGGATATTCGCATCATTATGAGAACGCGTGGCTTCAGCGGAAAACGCATCTCCCACGACTGCAGCACGGATACCTTTGACTTTATTTGCCGCCATACTCATGCCGATGCCGGTACCGCAGACCAGAACGCCTTTATCCGCTTTCTTATCTGCAACGCAATCTGCTACTGCAAAAGCAAAATCCGGATAATCACAGGATGCTTCTGAATCGGTTCCGAAATCTGTTACGTCATATCCCTTTTCTTTTAAATACTGCTTCAGCGCTTCTTTCATCGCAAAGCCTGCATGATCACTGCCAATCGCGATCCGTTCCATTTGTTTTTTCCTCTTTTCTAAAATAATGTCTATTCCTCATCTGCAAACAGCTTCCTGACCAGATTATCCAGCAGGCCGCTGACGATATCCATCACCGTCTTATACTCTTCTACCGTTCCGCCCAAAGGCAGTTTCAGATCGCCGCTGCTGCCAAGAAATTCTTTCAACGTAAATACATTGGTGGCAGAGGTAAATTGTTCATACGTCTTGACCTTAGTTGCATTATCCATCGTAAGTACCAATGTCTGGGCGGAAAAATCCGTCTCTGAAATTGCTCTTGCCGTATATGAGGAAAGGTCAATATGATAATCCACTCTGGCGACTTCCCCGATCTTCTGGTTGACCGGTTCCGGGAATAAGACAACTCTTCCCCGCGATGAGACACGCAGCCCCTCTATGCCAGCCTGCCGTATTTTCTTTTTAAACAGTGCTGCGGTAAGCGGACTTAGTCTCGTGTTCTCTTCATCCAGAAAAATAATGCGATGATAATTTGGCATAGCTTCTCCTGATTGCGACTGATACTCCCTGTTTCATTTTACGTGTGCAAAAGGGGCAGTGTCAAGCATCATGCCTGTGCGATCATTTCTGCTGTGATCACACCTTCACGTAAGATCACTGGTACTTCTCCTGTCATATCCACTACGGTAGAGGCAACCCCAACCGGGCATGTTCCACCATCGATCACCATGTCGATTTTTCCGTTCAGATCTTCCAGCACTTCCTGGGCAGAAACAGAACTCCTTTTACCGGAAGTGTTGGCACTTGGTGCTGCCAGAGGCTTCCCTGCTGCACGGATCAGTTCCCGCGTCAGTTCCAGATCCGGCATCCGGATCCCTATCGTCTCGCCCCCTGCAGTGACTGCGTCCGGAATACCCGGTTTTTTCCGAAAGATCAGTGTCAGCGCTCCAGGCCAGTATTTTTCCATCAGCCTTTTTGCTTTCTGCGCCATTTCCCCGCTTTCTATTTCAGAAAGCAGTTCCACCTGCGTGCTGTCGGCAACCAGAATGCTTAAAGGCTTCTTTTCCTCCCGTCCTTTAGCCTTAAAAATCTTACGAACGGCTTTTTCATCATCAAAAACCGCACCTAATCCATAAACGGTATCAGTTGGAAATGCCACGATCCCGCCCTGTTTTAAGACTTCTCCAGCGGCCTTGATATCTTCGGTTTTTGTCTGTTTTACAACTGTGCTCATATTGCAAATTATAGCATAGATATGCTATGATGAGGCTACAATTATTGATAATAAAACAGTTTATGGAGGTAGAAAATATGAAATGTACAGCATGTGGCGCTGATCTGGTCGAAGGCGCAAAGTTCTGTGAATATTGCGGCACACCCGTCGTTGCTACTGCTCCTGCTCCGGAACCAGCTCCTGCTGCAGCTCCGGCTCAGCCAGCACAGGAACAGACCTACAGCTATCAGCAGCCTCAGAACCAGGCTCCGCAGCAGCCTCAGAACCAGGTATATGGACAGGCTCCACAGCCAGTTCGTGCACAGGCACAATATGTACAGCCAGGTGCTGCTCAGCCACAGACCCTGACGCCAAAATGTAAAACATTTGGTATCATCAGTTTCGTTCTGGGTCTCTGGTCCACCTCATTCTCCTGGTTAGGCGTTATTCCGGCAGCCGGCATCGGCCTTGGTTTCTTTATGGTTGCTTCTGCTATCGTCGGATTGATCTTTTCCGGTATTTCCCGGAAAGAAGGCAACTTTAAACTGGCCAGACTTGGAAAGATCTTCTCAATCATCGGTCTGGTACTTTCTGCAATCTTCTGGATTGTAGGCATTATCATTACAGCCTCTGGCTCATACCGTTATTATTAATTAATCACGTAATCCGGGGAGCCGTCCGGCTCCCCGCTTTTTTCTTTATGCTAGATTTTTTGGATGGAAAAACAGACTGGTATCTGATCTGCGGGATCGTTGGACTTGCCGCTTCTATTCTGGTTGTCCTTCTTTTGATCCGCAAGCGCCATGTGACAAAGATCCAGTTCTTATATCTTTACATTTTAGCTGCTCTAGGTCTTTTCATTGGCGGTCATCTTCTGTTTTTCCTGGTCGGTCTGCCTGAATTTATTCGGGAAGAAGTGCCAAATATCCATTCCTTTTCGGATTTTATAACGTCTTTTTCCTACTCGGCAAGCGGCATGGTTTTTTATGGCGGCCTGCTTTTTGTGATCCTGTTCTTATATATCTATTGTAAGAGAGCGCAGCTGCCGGTGCGCAGGTATATGAACATCATGGTCGTCACATTTCCGTTATTCCACTTTTTCGGCCGCATCGGCTGCACTTTATCCGGCTGCTGCTACGGCATAGAATACCACGGCCATTTTGCACTCACCTATCCTGCAGCTATTATTACCGAAGGCGTCAATGACCATCTGGCAGATTTCTCCCGCTTCCCGATCCAACCGATGGAAGCTCTGTTAGAGCTTATCCTGTTTATCGTTCTTCTGATCATTTATATAAAAAAAGAAGATGCCGTTTCTATCACGAGCATCTATCTGATTTCTTACAGTATCATCCGGTTCTTAGACGAGTACCTGCGCGGGGATGTTGTCCGCGGGATCTGGGGACCGTTTTCCACTTCTCAGTGGATCAGCCTTGCCATCCTGATCGGCACGGTGATCTTCCTTATTGTCCAAAAGACAAGAGCTCCGCAGCAGCGATTGTCCTGACCAGGTATTCTATATCAAAAGCTCTGTCAGTTCCGCGAATTCCTGCAGCGTTAGCGCTTCTCCGCGGATCGTTTCTTCTTTTCCCATTTTGGAAAGGGCTTCTCTTATCTGCTCTTTTGAGTATGAAAGATTGCCTGCGTTCCCCACCGCGTTGATCAATGTTT
>JAGCAK010000032.1 GCA_017652745.1 Lachnospiraceae bacterium | reverse complement strand
TGCCTGAGAGATTAAACGGGAACCGTTTTTGCACCTTCGGCCTTCGCAAAAGCGAATGTCTCCAGATTTTCATCCATCTGCAGTCTTGATTCCTGAGAGTTTTACTCCTTCGGCAGGCACATGCCACTTTCCTGCAGACTTCATCTGACAATATTAATTTTAGGTATTTTACACAATAATATTTATGAATGCAATAGCGTTTTGCCTAATTGGTCAGTCTGTATATTTCCGTGTATTTTTTCTCTAAATAATCGGCAAAATTACCTGCATCGAATGGTTCTGCAAGGACTCTTTCCAGTAATTCTTCCGGTGTATACAGTGATCCATATCTCCAGATCTGCTCTTTATTCCAGGCATTGATCCGGCTGAAATCTCCTTTGCTCAGATCGCCATCCACATCCACAGATTCCTTCATTTTTTTCAGGAACTGTGCGCCGTAAGCACTGCCCAAAGCATAAGACGGGAAATATCCGATGCTTCCGCCGGACCAGTGGGAATCCTGCAGCACGCCGTGTTTGTCATCCGGTACATCGATGCCCAGATACTCTTTATACAAACGGTTCCATTCTGCCGGGAAGTCTTTTACTTCCAACTCACCTGCCATGGCTTTCTTTTCCAGCTCGTAGCGGATCATAACATGAAGCGCATAGGTCACCTCATCAGCTTCTGTCCGGATCAAAGATGGTTCTACTTTATTAATAGCTTTATAGAAATCTTCTGCAGTAGCATTTGCCAGAGCAGGATTTCCCTCTCCAAGCAGTTCTTTGACGGTCGGGAGAATAAAAGCGGTAAATGCTTTGCTTCTGGCCAGCAGGTTCTCATAGAAACGGCTCTGGCTTTCATGAATGCCCATGGATACACCGCCGTCCAATGTTGTGTAAGCCAGATCTTCATCAGATGCCATGTCATAAAGAGCATGTCCGCCTTCATGGATCACACTGAACATGGAAAATGAGAAGTTGCTTTCATCATAACGGGTGGTGATACGGACATCTTCATGGGAACCGATGGAAGTAGTAAAAGGATGCTCGGTCGTTCCCAGGACACAGTGTCCCGGATCGATTCCCATCTGGTTCATCAGGAAAGAAGAAAGCTTCGCCTGCTTGTCTTCCGGGAAATTTCCGAATAAGCAGCTGTCATCCACCTGCGGAGCTGCTTTGATCTTTTCCAGCAGAGGTACGATCCGCGCGCGCAAGGTTGCAAAGAAGGCATCGCAGATTTCTTTATTCAAGCCGTCTTCATACTGATCCAGCCAGTAATCGTATGGATCTTTTTCCGGTGCACAATAGCCTGCAAAACGGATATTGGTTTCAAAGATCTTCTCCAAAGTCGGCCGGAAAGCTTCAAAATCATTGTTCTCTTTTGCGCTGCGCCACAGATCATAAGCACCAGCCAGAAGACTGCGGTATGCAATATACTCATCCAGTGGGATCTTCTGCATCTGACGAATATCTTTTAAAAGCAGGAAGACCATCCGTTTTTCTTTCTGGGTCAATTCTTCTTTTCTATCATCCAGGAACTCCAGCATTTCGATAGTATCTTCTCCGGTCGACAGCTGATAAAACTCGCTGCTCAAAATAGCCAGCGCATGTTCTCTGTTCTTTGCTGTCTTTTTAGGTGCACTGGTTGCCTCATCATAATAAATGAGCTCCATCGCATGCATGTAGGCGCTCATCTTGCTCTGCAGTTCCATCAATTGTTTTTTTGCTTCGTTAATGTCCATGTTGTTTTCCTCCAATTAAAGGGATCTCTATTTAGTTCCATCACCAGGAAGGATATTTCCTTCCGCTACGTTTTCTGTAATTATCTGACTGCACAGATCAAACAGCGCCTCGCTCCCGGCTTTTACTCTTGCCACACGGTCACGTGCCTGCTTTTCTGTTACATCATGATCTACCCATGCCAGCCCGTTTCCAATATCATTCATCAGGATCGGATGCAGGATATCCAGACTCAGGGCAAATTTAGCTTCTTTCGTCTCACCTGCCTCATATTCATCCCAAAGAGCACGGATCCAGGCAGCCTGATCATCCGGAAGAATATGAAAGATCCTCTCAGCGGCTTTCAGTTCTCTCTCCCGTTTTGTCTTATTTGCTTCCGGATCATATGCATAAGTATCTCCGGCATCGATCTCCACCATGTCATGGATCAGGACCAGCTGCATCACATGCAAAAGATCCACATCTTCATTGGCATATTCTTTCAGGACCATGGCCATGAGCGCCAGATGCCATGAGTGCTCTGCATCGTTTTCCTGCCTGGAAAGATTGCTGACATAGGTCTGACGGAATATATTCTTGATCTTATCAATCTCACTGATAAAGTTGATCTGCTGTTTCAGCCGGCTGTCGGCAATGGTGTTCTCGTTCACTTCAATACCCCCGCATACTTAGTCGGCCAGTAACAGTACACCGCTTTTCCAATGATCGCTTTTTTTGCAACAAAGTGATTGGTCCAAAAGCGGCTGTCGTGAGAGTTGCCCCGGTTATCGCCCATAGCAAAATAATGTCCTTCCGGCACCGTAAACGGACCGCAGTTGTAATTCTTTCCTTCAATCGGCCTCTCCCAGTAATCCGGATTGATATAATCCTCTTCCAGCGCTTCGCCATCGATATATGTGATACCGTCTATCATTTCTACTGTTTCTCCCGGGAGACCAATGATGCGCTTTACAAAAATCTGTTTCGGGTCATCCGGATAATGGAATACGATGATGTCTCCCCTGTCCGGTTTTTCAAACCAGTAAGAAAAACGAAGTCCGATCATCCTGGAATTGGTCATGATCGTCCTTTCCATGGAGCCGGACGGGACCGTAGAATTAACGATTACAAAAAAGTTGATGCATAATGCTGCTGCCAAAGCAATGACGATCACCACGACCCAATCCATAACCGCATAAAAGGTCGGATTCTTTGCCCGTCTTTCTTCTTTCCGTTTTTTTCGTCGTTCTTTTGGGCTCAGGAGCTCTTCATCTTCCATTATGGTATTGTAACCTTCTTTGTTTTCTGGATTCATGCAACCTCAATTTTTAATTCTTTATTATTTTTTTCAGGGGAAAATTAATATAAATTTAATATTTATCCCCATCCTTTTTATAGAAATTGTGGATAACTCCGATTTTCTGCACACACCATATATGGTTTGTTGCTTATTTTTCGGGCACAAGATTTGTCAATTCTTATTCTTTGACCATGATCCTGACCGCTTTCGGATGGATCTGGATATCCACATCTTTGTGTTTTCCACCGTCTTCGCCATCGATCACCCACTGGACATCCGCATCAGACGTGAATCGGAGACGTTTTGCCTTGAACTTGGAGACAACTTCATTGGATTGATCTTTATCCGGACTCAGGAACATATTGATCACCTGCTTATTAAAGTCCAGGATATTTTCCGGCCGCTTGAGCAGAGCAACTTCAAATAAACCATCATGCAGATCGACCGTGTTTCCGGTAATACCGCTGAATCCGCCTACGCTCAGTGTATTAGTGACCATACCCAGATAATAGTCCCCTTCTACTTTATGGATCTGTCCGCTCTCATCTTCATACTCGATCTTAAGAAGATAGGATTCCATCTCGACAAGGGCTTTGATCCCCTCTCCCAGATAGGCGCCATATCCGAAGATCCTTTTTGCCTCCTGCGGTGTAAAGGCGGACACGGCAGATAGTTTACCGAAAGAAGCCACATAAGTAAAGAACGAATCATTCATACTGCCGATATCGGTTTCAAACGGAACCCCTCCAGCTGCTACTTTCATAGCCTCTGTCACCTGACCTGGAATATGATAGCTCTTACCGGTATCATTGGTCGATCCGGTTGGAATAAAACCGATCGGTTTTCTTTTTTCTTCCGGAAGCTCCATCATGGCAGATACGATCTCGCTCAGGGTTCCATCACCGCCGGAACAGACGATACGGTCAAACACATCTATGTTCTCCTGCACTTCCCGTTTTCCGTCCAACGGTCCCTTGGTCCGGTATAACGCGACCTGGAAGCCTTCCTGCTCGAAAATATTCACGACCTCATCCAGATGATGCAGGATCCTTCCTTTTCCGGCATTTGGATTATAAACAAATAAGACTTTTCTCATTCTTTTAAATCTCTCTTGTGTACTCTTTCAACCAGTCTTTTAAATCCTCATCCACGTAGGATTCGATGGTATCATAAACCAGTTTATGATATGCATTCAAAAGTTTTACATCCTCTTCGGTCAGGTATTGTTTGTCAATGCCGTCCAGGTCGATCGGAATGAACGTCAGGTTTTCAAACTGCAGGAACGTGCCGTCTTCCGTTTCCATATAAGGAACAACGATCATCTCATTTTCCGTCCGGATACCGTATTTGCCTTCCCTGTAAACACCCGGCTCATTTGTAACGACCATCCCCTCTTCAAAAGGAGCAGATGGGCCCGACTCTTTGATCTCCCATTTAATGTTGTGCGGTCCTTCGTGCACATTTAAAATATGTCCCACGCCATGTCCGGTGCCGCATTTGTAATCCATGCCTTCTTTCCACATGACCTGTCGCGCGCTGTAATCCACGTTTTCTCCCCTGCATCCTTTGATGAACTTGGCATCCAGAAGGCGCAGCATGGAAGCGGCCGTCAGTGTAAAGGCTTTCTTCTCTTCGTCAGTCAGTTCTCCCAGCACAAAGGTACGCGTAATATCTGTTGTTCCATCCTGATACTGCCCACCGCTGTCAACAAGCAGCATTCCCTCTGCTTTGATCTCACTGGCCTTTCCCGGAACAGCAGCATAATGCATCATAGCGGCATTCTCTTTATATGCAGCAATAGTTCCAAAGGAACGGTCCAGGAACTTGGAATCCTGTTTTCTAAGGCCGGTCAGATATTCATCCACGCTGATCTCATCCATAGGGATCTTTCCTGCATTTGTTTTCAGCCAGTGCATAAACTTGATCACTGCTGCGCTGTCACGTTTCAAAGCTTCTTTCAGACAAGCTTTTTCCGTCTCATTCTTCTTTGCTTTCATCAGCGTGGACGGGTTTTTGATATCAATGATCGAACAGCCCTGGTCAGCAAAATACCGATAAGTATCATAACTGATCCGGCTGGTATCCATAAGCACATTGTCAAATGTTACATCTTCGTTTTTATACCACTCTCTTCCGTATCCTTTTCCATTTGTGTAAAGATGAGCAATGCCTCCGCTGATCAGTGCGAACGCATAAGCAACCGGATTACATGGCACATCGTTGGCGCGGATATTGAATGTCCATGCAATATCATCCAATGAATTCAGAAAATAACCGTAAGAACCATGAAGAACTCCATTCGGGTCTTCTGCGATTGCTTGCTCCAATTCCGTACGGATACGTTTCAGTTTGTCTTCGCTCTTTTCCCCGCAGACATCCAGCGGAACTTCCCAGATTTCTGAAAACTCCTGCTGCGGGCGGTCCGTCCAGATCTCACCAACCAAATCCCTGTTATAGATCACGCTGGCTGCCTTGCGGCTGATCTTTCTGGCAAACGCAGCATTAACAACAGAGCCGTCAAACCCCAGCACCTTCCCTGCTGCCACATCTGTCACAAAAGCTGACGGTTCCGGTACATCAGGCTGTCCCCATTTCATCAAAATGATCTCACTGCCTTCCAGCTGATTAGCAGCCTGAATGTAATAGCGTCCATCCGCAAACAGCCATGCCTGGTCTTTGGTTATGATCACATGGCCTGCCGATCCGGTAAACCCGGTCAGAAAACTGATGCAGCGGAAATGAGCTGCTACATATTCACTGTTATGGCAGTCACTCATAGGGATGTAATATACATCAATCCCTTCGGATGCCATTAATTGTCTGATTTGTTTGATTCTCTCGTTTACTTCGCTCATGATTATCCCCTTATCAGATCCATTATTACTTCGTTTGCCAGCAGGATCCCTGCTGCAGCTACCGTCGTTACCAGCGAACCAATCTTCTCTGTCGCTCCTTCTGGACGCTGAGCTGGTTCGGTGGAAAAAACAACTTTTACATCTTTGATGCCTCTTGCTTTTAATTCTTTCCGCATGACCTTTGCCAGCGGGCAGACACTCGTCTGCGAAATATCACTGACATGAAAAGCCGTCGGATCTGTTTTATTGCCCGCTCCCATACAGCTGATGACAGGAACATTTGCTTTTTTGGCCTGTTCGATAAGTGACAGTTTTGCTGTGACCGTATCGATCGCATCGATCACATAGTCACACTCAGAAAAATCGATCTCATCTGCCTTTTCCGGAAGATAAAACATTTGAAACGTTCTGATCTTCGCATCCGGACGAATGGATAATGCTCTTTCTTTTGCCACTTCTGTTTTTTCCCTGCCAAGGACATTTGTGGTGGAAAGAAGCTGCCGGTTCAGATTGGATGTATCAAAGACATCTCCGTCATACAGATCCAGTGCACCAACCCCGGCACGCACCAAAGCTTCCAGGCAATATCCGCCAACGCCGCCCAGTCCGAATAAAGCCACATGTGATGCTTTCAATTTTTCGATTGCCGCATCTCCCAGGATGAGTCTTGTCCTGGTATCAATATCACTCATTCTTTATTCTTGGACCAGAACTCTGCTGTCTTCACAGCCCGGTTCCAGCCTTTGATCCTTTCTTCTCTTTCCTTCTTCTCCATCACCGGTTTGAAGATCCTGTCGGTCTTTTGATTGTTGACCAATTCCTCTTCACTCTTCCAATAACCGGTAGTCAACCCTGCCAGATACGCAGCCCCCAATGCTGTGGTCTCCACCATCTTTGGCCGCTCGATCACAGTATTCACAATATCGGCCTGGAACTGCATCAGCAGATTATTATGGCTTGCACCGCCGTCTACTTTCAGGGAATTCAAAGGACTTCCAGCATCTGCTTCCATAGCGCGTATCACATCGTGTGTCTGATATGCGATCGATTCCAGGCAGGCACGAGAAAGATTATTCTTATTAAAGCCACGTGTTATACCGACCAGAGTGCCTCTTGCATCCTGATCCCAATAAGGTGCACCCAGTCCTGTAAATGCCGGAACAAAGTATGCGCCCTGTGTGTCTGCCACAGCCTCTGCGCTCTTTTCACTGGCACTTGCTTTTCGTACGACTTCCATTTCATCACGCAGCCATTGGATCACAGCTCCGCCAATGAAGATACTGCCTTCCAGAACATAGTCCACTTTCTCACTTCGGCTTGCTGCAATGGTCGTCAGCAGCCCATTCTTGGAACGGATCGCTTTCTCTCCAGTGTTCATCAGCAGGAAACAGCCGGTTCCATACGTGTTCTTTACATCTCCTTTACGGAACCCGCAAAGACCAAATAAAGAGGACTGCTGGTCACCAGCCACGCCGGCAATCGGGATCTCTCCATTGACAATAGACGGATCCGTATATCCAAACAAATAGCCGGAAGGATGAACCTCAGGAAGCATGCTCTCCGGAATGCGGAAATACTCCAGGATCTCTTTGTCCCAGCGCAGTTTCCGGATATCAAAAAGCATCGTTCTGGATGCATTGGTATAGTCTGTCGCATGGATCTTCCCGCCGCTCAGCTTCCACATCAGCCAGGTATCGATCGTACCAAAAAGCAGTTCTCCCGCTTCTGCAGCTTTTCTGGCCCCTTTCACATTGTCCAATATCCACTGGATCTTGGAAGCACTGAAATAAGCGTCCGGGATAAGACCCGTTCTCTGACGGATCTTTTTCTGCATATCAGCCGGAATTGCATCAATGATCGATGCTGTCCTGCGGCACTGCCAGACAATGGCATTATAGACCGGCTCTCCGGTCTTTTTATTCCACACGACTGTTGTTTCTCTCTGATTGGTAATGCCGATACCTGCAATATTCTCTGCTTTTACACCGATCTTTGCCATGGCCTCTATAGCTACCGATGCCTGTGAAGACCATATCTCTTTCGGATCATGCTCCACCCAGCCCGGCTGTGGATAAATCTGTGTAAACTCCCTTTGGCTGACACTTTTGATCTCACCTTTTTTATTAAACAAAATACAGCGGGAACTGGTTGTCCCCTGGTCAAGAGCCATGATATATTTCATCGTTATTACCTCCGCATACAGTATTGATTATTATAGCATATTTTCCGGGAACGAAATATGAAATGTATATAAAAAGGAGACCGTTTCCGGTCTCCTGTCTTCTCATTCATGTAGATCTTTTACTTCAAAAATCCGGCGATGATCTCCTGCTCTGCCTCTTCTTCTGTCAGGCCCAGTGTCATCAATTTGATCAGCTGCTCACCGGCAATTCTTCCGATCGCTGCCTCATGGATCAGCGCAGCATCCAGATCGTTTGCAACGATTTCCGGCGATGCGGAAATTTTAGCGTTGTCCATAATAATGGCATCACACTCTGTGTGGGAAGCACACTTTGCATTTCCGGTAATGTTTGCAGTAAAGGTCTGCGTGGAATCATCTTTTGCCACGGCACGACTGATCAGATCACAGCTGGACTCCATTCCGTCCATGACAACCGTAAAAATAGCATCCGCATGCTGACTGCCGTGTGTCATCAGTTTATCCCTGACAACCAGCTTGCTTCCCTCGCCGCGGACATAGGCTTTTGTATCACGAACAGTATCATCAATCCCTTTGATCTGCGTTGTCTCCATCTCCATGTATCCGCCTTCATCGATTTCTACGATCGTGGTCGGATTCATGATATTTTTACCGTCAGCACTCGGCTCATTTTCACCGTAGTGTTTTTCTATATATTTGACGCGCGCATTTTTACCAACATGGAATGTATGAATGCCGTCGTGCTGGCTGTTCTGATCTCCGCAGTTGTGGATGCCGCAGCCTGCAACGATGGTTACATCCGCATCATCTCCGATAAAGAAATCATTATAGACGAGATCTTTCAGTCCGCTCTCACTGATGATGACCGGAATATGCACACTCTCGTTTTTGGTTCCCGGTTTAATAATGATATCAATACCAGGCTTGTCTTCTTTTGTAACGATATCGATATTGGCCGTCGTGTTCCGTCCGCCCAGCTGTCCGTTTGCACGGATGTTATAAGCACCCTCCGGAACTTCATGAATATCAGCGACTGTCGCCAAAAGATCTTTTTGTATTTGATCCATTATGTTTCCTTTTCTGTCCTTTATTGATAATACCGGCAGCCTTCCATTCCGTTCAGAAGTTCCGGCAGGATCTCATCTTTTTTACTGAATGCAACAATTTCTCCGTTATTGACCACTGCGATCTCATCTGCAATATCCAGGATCCGCTCCTGATGGCTGATGATCAGAATGTTGCGGTCAGAATCGTTGCGCATTTTTTCAAACACTTTGATCAGATTGGAAAAACTCCAGAGATCGATTCCTGCCTCCGGCTCATCCAGGATGCAGAGCTTTGTATTTCTGGCTATCATCTGTGCGATCTCGATCCGCTTTAATTCACCGCCTGATAAACTGCCGTCTACATCACGGTCGATATAATCACGCGCGCAAAGACCGACCTCGCTCAGATAAGCGCATGCCTGCGCGATGGTCGTTTCTTTTCCTGCTGCCAGTGTGATCAGGTCTTTTACTTTGATTCCCTTAAAACGCACTGGTGCCTGGAAAGCAAAACTGATTCCCATCTTTGCACGATCAGTAATGGACATATCTGTGATATCCGTGCCATCAAAAATGATCTGGCCAGATGTCGGGTGATAGATTCCCGCGATCAGTTTAGCCAACGTGGATTTGCCACCACCATTTGGTCCGGTGATGGCAATAAATTTTTTATCTTCTATCGTCAGCGAGATATTGTTGATAATCTCTTTTTCTGAATTGTTGTCATCTGTGACAGAGAAGCAAAGGTTTTTCAGCTCTAACATTTCAATCTCCTAGAAGTAAATTACAAAGCCCTTGCCGTCTCTTGCTTCCACTCGGGCTGCAGCGCCGTTGATCATAACGAACTGAGGTCCTTTGTGGCCAATATCAGCATCCATAATGATTGGAATATCCAGATCACCCAGACGTTCTTCCAGTACTTCTGCATAAGAAGGAAGCGTTCTTCCTTCAAACGTCTGTGTCTGATAATACATTGGTCTTCCGAACAGAATACCTCTTGCGCCTTCAAAGAATCCTAAGGATCTCATCTTCCAGAGGCCTTCCATCATCTGCTCAAAGCCAAGATCGAAGCTCTCCAGATACCAGATAATACCATCTTTTTTATAACGGTCGATGAAGTCCATCGTGCCATCATATGGCGTGCCGATCATATTCAAAATGACATCCATGCATCCGCCTAAAAGACGTCCCTGGAACAATGCATTCTTGCCGTCCAGTGTTCTCCAGCAGACCGGTTTATCTTTGGAGTATCCCTCCAGTCCGGTCACGCGCTCTTTGAAGCCATCCTGATACATGTCAAAGCTTTCCTGGATCTTAACGCTTCCGGTCAGAACGCCCAGACTTCTTTTAACGCTCTCATCCCACGGCTCCATACCGAAATCAGAAAAGTTGCAGCCGTAAGCTGTTGCAATGTCTGCTTTGGTTGCAAGGTAATACAGGATCGCGGTATTGTCTGAATAACCCTGGATCCACTTTGGATTTGCCTTGAATAGATCAAGGTCGATATATGGCAGCATTTCCATCTGGAAATCACCGCCGCTTGCGCTGATGATCGCCTTAACTTTTTCTTCAACAAGCAAAGCGTTAAACTCTACTGCTTTTTCTTCCCCGCTTCCGCTTCTGCCAAATTTATCTGCAGGCTGAAAAACGTTATTGGTAAAGGCTGCTCCAAAACCTGCCCTTGCGATCTGGTTTGCCGCATGGTTAAAACGATACTGATCTAATGGATCATCGATCGGATGGCTGAGTGCCGTAACACCGATCCAGTCTCCTTTTTGCAACAACTTAGGAAATATCATTGTTCTGGCTTCCTTTCATTTTTTGATAAAGATACAGAGTAATTCTATCAGCATTGTTTAAAATAATCAATGAAGATTTCGTAATGTATAACCTACCCTGAAAATGAATCTATGTTATAATGCAAGTGATGATATTTGGAAAGGAGAAGATATATGGAAGACTTTGTAATGAATAAAGAGGGGAAATATGGTTACCTGTTTGTACAGGATCTTTCCGGCGCTCCGGAAGATAGAAAATCAGAAGAGGCTCTGGCAAGATACCGTGCCTTCGGTGAGCGCCAGCTTTGGATCGACGGCAACTGCGTCCCGGGTTCCTTCCAGATGAATACTTGCTTCTGGATGAAACCAAATGCTGATATGATCCGCAACAGCCCGGGCAGCCAGGTTGGCCAGCCGCATCATCATCCATATCCGGAGATTTTAGGGTTTGTCGGAACAGATCCGGAGAATCCGCTGGAGCTTGGCGGAACGGTTGAGTTCTGGATCGATGGCGAATGCCACCATCTTACCAAATCCACTATGGTATATATTCCTCCAAATCTGCCGCACTGCCCGCTTATGACCATCGAGCAGGGTGACAAACCAATCTTTCATTTTTCAGTTGTCCTGAATGACACCTATGGCTATGAACGTGAGGACGAAGAGAAATAAAAATCCATTCATGCGAATAAAAAAAGCTGTCGTGTTTCACGGCAGCTTTTTGCTTGAGAGCTTTTTCATTATTTGATCATCAATTATATTTCCAATTTGATCTCGCGGCCCAGGACCGTTGAGTAAAGGAGCGCTTCCTTGACATGCTTCCCGGTTGCCTTTTCGATGGCGTTCTTATAGGCCTCCTGCTGCTTCTGATAATGCGCGTGGAAATAGTCTTCTTCTTTTTGGCGGTCTGTCTTGTAATCCAGCAGGACGATCTCACCGTCCTCTTCAAAGAAGGCATCGATGATACCCTGAATCAGACGGAGCTCTCCGTTTTCTTCCACGCCCATAACAAACTGCTGCTCCCTTCTCAGTGTTCCTGCTGCATAAGCTTTCTTCATGCGCTGCCCAATTGCGGACGCAAGAAAGGCTGCGATCTCTTCTGCTTTTACATAACCTGCCTGCTCCTTGGTCAGATGACCATCCTGTACAAAGGAATCGATCTGCGCTGCAACATCTGCATTGGAAAGATCCAGCAGCTCAAACACTTTGTGATAAGCCGTTCCTCGCTCACTTCCTACAGCCGCTCCACGTTCTTCATATCCGTTAAATTCAATGACTTCTTCCGAACTGTCATTTTTCATTGTTTCATCCAACTGGGATGCCGATAATTTGACCCTTGTCTTAGTTGCTTCCTCAAATGGATAGGTGTACTGCAGGGATGATAGGATCTGTTCATCTGGTTCGCTCTGCCCTTCAATAGCTGCTGCAATCATATCTTTTTTATCCAGGACCGAAAGAATCTCTTCTGCCCGCTCTGCTTCTACGATTTCTGCTGGTTTCTGTGTCAGAATGTAGTTATCATATCCGGCTGCTGTTAAGCAGTCACCCAGCAGATAAAGGTGACAGCTGTCGTTCATGATCGCTTCGCTGCTTAAAACAGAAACCGGCTTCTGCTCCGCTTTCATCACGGCCCAGTTCTCCCAGCGTTTTGACTGGCCGTTCTTACTGCCGGTGATGATAAGCTTTTCTTTTGCACGGGTCAGAGCAACATAGAGCAGCCGCATTTCCTCTGCAAAGAGAGATCGTTTTTTCTGCTCTATGATGGTTCTCATCAGCACAGTCTGGCGTTTCGTCTTTTCTTCAACGTTTCTGTATTCTATACCGATCCCCAGTTCCGCATCCAAAATGATCGGCTCTATAAAATCTTTGTTGCTATATCTTCTCCCTGCATCCATCAAAAAGACGACCGGAAATTCCAGACCTTTGGATTTATGAATCGTCATCAGCTGGACTGCGTTCTGCTCCGCATCCGGTGTCTGGGCCTGACCGAAATCCATATCATTTTTCTGCATTTCTTCAATGTATCGAATGAAGTGGAAAAGACCAGTATAGGATCCATTGGAAAAACTGACCGCCAGATTTTTCATGAAGTCTATGTTTGCTTTCCGCTGTTCCCCTTGCGGCATTGCCGCGATCATGTGATAAAGGCCGGAATCATCCAGCACTGTTTCCAGAAAAGCAACAATTCCCAGATAGCCGCTTTTTGCTCTCCATGTTTCATACTTTGAAAGGAAGGCAGCTAATCTTTCATTCTGTTCTGCTTCCTTCAGACATGCCTCATACACACAGAATGATTCCTTTCCAAAGCGGGTCTTTAACAAAGCCATATCATTGGCAGATAATCCTACGATCGGACTGGTCAAAACTGCAGTAAACGGAATGTCCTGATATGGGTTATCAATGATCCGCAGCAGATTCAAAGTCAGTTTCACTTCCAGCGTGTCGAAGAATCCTTTTCCGGATGCCTTTATGACCGGGATCTTCCTGTCCGCAAGCATTTGCTCTAACTGCGGATGATCGGATGTACGACTGAGGATTGCAATATCACCATAAGTAAAATGACCTTCTGCTATCAGTTTTTCTATGCGCGTTGTGATCTCATAGCTTTCTGCCAGTTTTACAGTATCACCGCTTCCTTCGATCATTACGATCTCGGTCTGTGCATTATATGGAACTTCCCCCTGCGCATCATTCCTTCCTGCATCCAGCGCATTGCCGTCTGCGTAATCGATCCCGCCTACTTCCGGTATCATGATCTGACGGAAGATAAAGTTGGTAAAGTCGATGACTTCCTGCCTGCTCCGATAGTTTTTATCAAAAATAATCCGCTCCCCGCCTTCTGATCTTCCGTATGCGTTATATTTATCCAGGAACAGATCCGGACAGGCCAGACGGAATGCGTAAATACTCTGTTTCACATCACCGACCATAAAGACATCCGGTCTTCCAAAACGTTCTGCAGAAAGCGCCGAAAGAAGAACTTCCTGCAGATGGTTGGTATCCTGGTATTCATCCACGATGATCTCATTTGTGCTCTGGGCCAGTAGATCTGCCGTCTGAGTGTAGTGCGGCACTCCCTCTTCATCAAACTGTACCAGCACGTCGATCGCATAATGTGCCACATCTGAGAACCCGGCAATCTTTTTCTCTTTTTTCACTTCCCGGAATCGGTCGGAAAACTCCTTCGTAAGGATGGCAAGTTCTGCTGCAACACCGGCACTCTTCCCCATATCCGCAAACAGTTCCTCATATGGGCGGTAGAAATAGTGTTCACCAAGATCCAAGAGGATATCCTTGATTTCTGTGTATAAGTCACTTGCTCTTTGTTTCAGTTTCAGATCAATATCGTTGTCCTTTTTGCTGGAAAGGCTCCCCCAATTATCCAACACCACATGGATCTTTGTCCCCATCTCTCCCAGTGGAGATGCAGCAATATCCTGCAGGAGAGGAAGGAGCGGTTCAAAGTTGCTGCGGTATTTTTCCGGCCCCAGATCCATATCACAGAGGGATAATCCCTCCTGGCACATCATATAAGCGGACTGTGCTTTTGAGCGGACGATGGTTTCAAAAGTGCTCATCCATGTGTTGCCTGCGGTTTTCGGATCCACATCCCCTGCAGCCGCATTTTGATAAGGCCCTGCAGCTCTTTGCAGCCATCTTTCCGGATCCGGATGACTTTGCGCAAATGTATATAAACTCTGGATCAAGGACTCAATCTTCACATCCGATTTATCTGTGTAATAGCTGACAAATGCCAGAAAGTCCTCATCCGGATCCTGGTATTTTTCTTCCAGGAATGTCTGCAGCAGATCCGCCTGCATCATACGCAGTTCCGCTTCATCTGCAATTCTAAAAGTCGGATCCAGATCCAGATACTGGAAATGATCCTTGACAATATCCAGACATAGAGAATCGATCGTACAGATCCTTGCGCTGTGTGTTTTCATCAACTGCCGCCGCAGATGTTCATTCAGAGCAGCGTCATCCGCAGAATCTGCAATGGCTTTCCGGATGCGGGTATGGATCTTTTCTTTCATACTGGATGCTGCTGCCCGGGTGAACGTCATGATAATCAGATCATCAATGGAAATACGGTCCTCGATAATCTTTTTGAGCACGCGCTCAACCAGGACCGTGGTCTTTCCTGACCCGGCCGCTGCGGAAACAAGGATGTTTGATCCCTGTTTTTCTATGGCGCTTATTTGTGCATCATTTAGACGGAGTTCTTCCATACAGCTCTCTTTCGTAATCTGCTGTGCTCATTTTGTTCTTTTCTTTCCAGTCTGTGCCAAAACTCCCCGGCTCAAACCGGCAGATATCCTTAAAATCGCAATAGCGGCATCCATTATCACCATCGTTTCTGTAAAAAGGTTCAATATCCACGCAGCCATCTTTGATCTTCTGGCCGACGTCTGTTATCTTATCCCGAACAAAGCCCAGGAGATGTTCAAACTCTGTGTCATTTGCGATCAGACTGTTCTTACTGTATCCACTGTTTGTTAATGTCACATCGACAATATGACTCTTTTTATGATCCGGTGAAAGGTTCTGGTCTGCCGCCTCGATCATGCCTTCCTCACAGGAAGTCAGGCCGCTCATACGGAACTTGTCTTCACCTTTTTTTGTATCATCCGTAAAACTGTCATTGATCAGATAATAATAAACACCTCCCGGACGGACTGTTTTATCCGGATTATCCTGTTTAACTTTTTCCATAGCTGCAGAAAGATAAGCCACCAGCTGCAACTGCAGACCGGAATAAATATCCTGCACGTTAAATTTCTTAGCTCCTGATTTGTAATCGATGATCCTTACAAAGATATCATCCGCATCATACAGATCGATCCGGTCTATTTTCCCGGAAAAACGGACATCATTTCCGATATCTTCACCAAAAGAATATTCAAATGCTTCCGGTTCAAAGAGCCCTGCTTTCACCTGGGCACGAAGCACATCCGTTGTTTTCTGTGTCACCTGACGGATCCGTTCCGTTAAAAACTCATATCGTTTACTGCTGAAGAGGACATCGCTTTTCATGTCTTCCAGAGCCTCATCTACACAGGCATTGGTGATCCGGATGCTGTCTTCATCCGAGATCTCCCGAAAGCTCGTCTGTTCCTCCTGCAGTTTCTGTCCATATTTTTCCAGCGCAGCATGATACAGTGTTCCCATATCCGCTGCTTCCACCTGATACTCCGGACGTTTCTGAATACGCAGTCCGTAATTCAGGAAATGCTTGAATGCACATTCATTGAAGCTTTCGTAACGGCTGACACTTCCCTTCAGAACATCTCCGTACAGATCTTTTGCCACCTGTGCATCCAACGCCGTCTGTTTATTGGTAAAGAACGCACCGTCCACAATGGTACGGACTGCTGCCGGATCTGCCATAGAAAAATAGGAAAGCAGCTTTTGCGTATCAGGATCGATCTCTTCTTCTTTTTCTGCAAAGGAGCGCATCCTGCCTGCCAGATCCCGCATGGCGTCCTGCTTCCAGTTCACAGATGGAAGGACTGCAGGGCAAATCTCCACAGACGCACCAAAAAGATCCGGAAGATCTTCCAGAACATAAGACGGCCGCAGCTGATCTCCGGAAGAGGAATAGCTTGCATAGGTCAGATATAAAAGATCCTGTGGTTTATGCAGCATCAGGTATAGATAAAACTGCTGCGTGTACAGATCTTCTTCCACCGTCGGAGCGATCTCAAAATTCTCCCGGAGCAGCGCCCTCTCTCTTTGTGTGAAAAGGCCTGTATTGGATGATGCCTTAGGAATCTTTCCATCGTTTACGCCAATGAAAAACAACGCGCGGATCTTATCCAGACGGGTACGGGTCAGGTCGCCGAATGTGACTGCATCCAATGATGGCGGAATAATGCCGATCTTCACTTCCTGCAGCGCATTCTCCAAAACTTCTCTGTATTCTGATACCGTAACCGGTGCTTCTCCTAAAAGCAGTGTGATCTGCTCCAGTAAGTCGGTCAGGAGTTTATAGATCTGTTCGTATTCTTTTGCCTCTGCCAGAAGGCCTTCTTCATTCAGGCCCTTCGCTATGTTTGCCATTTGTTCCTGTACATGATAGCGCTCACACAGATGAATCAGCAGCGTCTGGAAATCCCTTGCCTTCAGATCTGCTGCCGATGCACGGAAATAAAAATCCCGTATGCCATCATAAAACGTCTGCCGGATCTGATTGATCTGTTCCAGATCATGATCATCATTATTCCTGGTAAATGGATTAGAAAAAGCTCTGTTTCCGCGGATGCCGAATTCAAGGCAATAATTCTCCAGCAATCCCACCTCATCCGGCTTAAGGTCTGTCAGCTGTGTCTTTAAAAAGCCAAAGACAGCATCATAGGAAAACCGCTCTTCCACAAGACGCAGCGCTCCCATAAAAAACCTTGCCAGCACATCTTCTGTCACAGAGGATTTGTAATCGATAAAGACGGAGATATCCGCTTCGTCAAAGACCTCCCGGACCGGGATATAATACCCTTCCACATCTCCTGTAATGACTGCGATGTCGCGGAACCTGTACCCTTCCTCACGGACCAGCCGCAGGATCTCTTTTGCGGTAAAGAGTACCTCCTCTTTGGTATTTGCTGCCTGATAGGAAAAGATCTGCGGCACTGTCCTGTTTTCATCCACGACTACAATGTCAGGAAGGATTTCGGTCTGTGCAGCCTTTGCACATTCTTTCAGACGGAAATAAGTTTGATTGCTGAGATAAAACAGGTCGATCTCTTTGACATTGGCATCGATCTTTTCTTCCGGCAGTGTCAAGGAAATGTTCACATCTTTGGCGGCTTTCAGCATGCTGGTCAAAAGGCGGTACTGAATTGGCGTGAATCCGGTAAACCCATCCAGATAAATATGGGAATCTTTGATCTTACCGGACTGCTGTGCCACTTTGGCAAAAAGATCCAGGACCTCTTCTGCGGCCTGATATTGTCCTTTGATTGTTTGGTTGAATTTGCGGAGCACCAGACGGATGTCTCCGAGTTTATGGAACAGCAGGAGATTGCCTTTTTCCTGTGCACTTTCCTGCATCAGGAACAACTGGTCATCATCCATGCCGTATTGTTTTAATTCCGTAATGACCGATTTGATCTCTTCTGCAAATCCAGTCAGATGAATCTTGTTTTTGTAAACGGTCAGATCATCCTGCAGTTCTTTTAAAACTTTCCGCAGGATCAGCATCTTGCCTATGTCATCCAGCACATGGCTGTCATCGATCCCCAGTTCGGAAAAAACCACATGAGCCAGACGGTCAAAGCTGACAACGTCAATGTTCATGGCTGCATGCGCCGGATGCAGTTTGACAACATCTTTCTGCATCTTGAGCGTTGCCTGTTCCGGGACGATCACAAAGAATCTTTCATCCGGCCGGGCCGTCGCCTGGTTCACCATATGCTTAACCAGTGTATGTGATTTTCCGGAGTTGGTATCTCCTATCAGGATCTGTAATGACATTAGATGTAACCCATCGATCGCAGGATCATAATAAAGAGAGTCAGTGTGACAGATGAGAACAACGTGGTCAGTACCACGCAGCTGGAAGTAATCGTACCCTCATAGCCATATTGTTTAGCCATGATAAAGCAGGACGGTGTTGTCGGACCTGCCAGCATCACCAGGATCGCCACCAGTTTATCGGTATAAAATCCCATCAGGATCGCGATAGGCACAAACACAAGAGGAAGAATGATCAGCTTAACAGCTGCTGCCAGGGAGCTTTTCTTAAGACTCTTGAATGCATTTTTGAAGCTGAATTCTCCGCCTATACAGATGACCGCCAGAGGTGTTGCGATCCGGGCAACGTAATTTAACGATGTATCAATGATGGTCGGGAATTTGATGTTGATCAAAGAGGCCACAAGACCTAAAATGACGCCGATCAGAATTGGGTTCGTAATGATCCCTTTCAGCGCTCTCTGGATGTTCTTTTCCCCTTTTTTATTGATCGGAGACTCTGTCTGCAGAACAATGACCGCATACACGTTATAAAGCGGCACAGCGCCTAAAACCATCATTCCGGCCATGCCGGTGGTTCCGTAGATATTCTGGATCAGTGCAAGTCCCAAAACCGCCGTACTGCTCCTGTAGCAGGCCTGTACAAACTCTCCTACGCTGTTTTTATCCTTCATAAGGAGTTTTGTCAGGATCCAGGCTCCAAAGAAGCCGATCGTTGTAGACCCTGCACAAAACAGGACAAACTTAAGGTCAAAGGTTTCTTTGAAATTCTTGGATGCAAGGTCCGTAAAAAGAAGGACCGGCAAAGTTATTGTAAAATTGAATTTATTCGCTGCTGCCAGAAATCCATCTGTTAAGATGTTGACTCTTTTCAGAAAATAACCCAACGCGATCAATATAAACAACGGGATCGTTGCGTTCAGCGCGAATACCAGATTACTGCCCATTTGCCCTCTCTTTGAAAAAATAAGCCAGATGAAATCCAGCTTTTCTTCCTTGTTTTTTAGTTAAAATAAGTGTATCTCGGTGTAGATTAATTGTCAAATTTAATATATAATGGTGGTTAATTTTAAACTTGCTGCCATGTGTAACGAGGCGGCAATATCAGAAGGAGATGAAAACATGAAAAGAACAGAGATTGTCAGGTTATTCAAAGAGGCGCCGGAAGACGGGTCCTTTGTGACAGTTGCCGGCTGGGTCAAAACATCCAGAGAATCCAAGAACGTTGGTTTCCTGGAGCTGAATGATGGAAGCTGCTTCGCAAATCTGCAGATCATCATCGATGCTTCCCGCTTTGATAATTTTAAGGAACTGGCAAATCTTTCTGTCGGAAGTGCTGTTGTTGTAGAAGGAAAGGTTGTTCTGACCCCGCAGGCAAAACAGCCACTGGAGATCCATGCAGATGCCATCACCATCGAGGGCGACTGCGAGAGCGATTATCCGCTGCAGAAAAAACGTCACACTTTGGAATTCCTGCGTACGATCCCGCATCTTAGAGCACGTTCCAACACGTTCAATGCCGTATTCCGTGTAAGGAGCGAGGCCGCTTTTGCTCTGCACAAATTCTTTAATGAGAACGGTTTTGTCTATGTGCATACACCGCTGATCACAGGAAGCGACTGCGAAGGCGCTGGTGAAATGTTCCGTGTGACCACACTGGACCCGAAAGATCCTCCGCTGGATGAAAACGGAAACGTAGATTTCTCCAAGGATTTCTTTGGACAGGAGACCAACCTGACAGTATCCGGACAGCTGGAGGGCGAAAGCATGGCTCTGGCCTTTGGCAAGATCTATACTTTTGGACCAACCTTTCGTGCCGAGAACTCCAACACTCCGCGTCATGCAGCAGAGTTCTGGATGCTGGAGCCGGAAATGGCTTTTGCAGACCTGACGGATTATATGGATACCGCTGAGGCAATGATCAAATATGTGGTCAAGTATCTGCTGGAGAAATGTCCGGATGAACTGGCCTTCTTCAACAACTTTTATGATAAAGGCCTTGTAGAGCGTCTGACAAATCTGGCAAACGCAGACTTTGCCCGCGTCAGCTATACAGAAGCAGTTGAGATCCTGAAACAGCACAATGATGAGTTTGAGTATAAAGTTGACTGGGGAACAGACCTGCAGACGGAGCATGAACGTTTCCTCACAGAAAAGATCTATCAGAAACCGGTCTTTGTCACAGACTATCCGAAGGAGATCAAGTCCTTCTATATGCGTATCAACGAGGATGGTAAGACAGTGGCGGCAGCTGATATGCTGGTTCCGGGCGTTGGCGAGCTGATCGGCGGCAGCCAGAGAGAGGAACGCAAAGAGATCCTGGCACAGCGTATTCAGGAATGCGGTCTCAATGCCGATGATTACAAATGGTACATGGATCTGCGCCGCTACGGCAGTGCAAAGCATGCAGGCTACGGTCTTGGCTTTGAGCGCCTGATCATGTACGTGACCGGCATCGGCAACATCCGCGATGTGGAGATCTATCCGCGTACCGCCGGAAAACT
Organism: Lachnospiraceae bacterium; assembly: GCA_017652745.1. Taxonomy (GTDB): domain Bacteria; phylum Bacillota; class Clostridia; order Lachnospirales; family Lachnospiraceae; genus RGIG5612. The sequence goes on along the minus strand of JAGCAK010000032.1, from coordinate 585 downwards.
GGTGTAACTATTTAATACCAATTCAATGGGCCTGTGGAGATGTTTCCACAGGCCTTTTTATTTGGTGTTGGTCCTGCCGCGCCTGCCCGGAGCTCATATTTGCCGAAAGTTCTTAATGGAAAGCGCAGCCAGACAGAACCCGAGCCAGGACTGTTTGAGCCTGTGCGCAGCGCAGGCGAGTTCCGCACGAGGGTTCGCGCTCGTCTGGATGCGTTTTGCATTTAGAATCTTTCGAGCCATGAGCGAGGGCAGGTGCGGCGGACCAATCATAAAACAAAAAGGGCCCGGGACTCCCGGGCCCAATGATTGATTCAATCTTTATTTCACTTTTGCTTCCAGCTCGCCGTTTGCTCCGACATCGATCAGGATCACCTCGTACGGCTTCAGGTTGCCTCCCAGGATCATCCTTGCAGCCAATGTGGTGACATTCTTCTGCAGGAACCTCTTCAGCGGACGGGCACCGTATGCCGGATCATAAGACCGGTCAGTTACCAGTTCTTTTGCCGCATCCGTCAGTTCGATAGAGAGCTGCTTCTCTGCAACCAGTTTGTTGATTGCTTTCATCTGCAGATCGATGATTGCTGC
>JAGCAK010000031.1 GCA_017652745.1 Lachnospiraceae bacterium | reverse complement strand
TTTTTGTGTTGCCACCTGAAGGTTTCTTGCCGCATGCAGTGAGAGCGAAGCAAAATGCAAAGCAAACAATAAGTATTAAAGCGATATAATTAGTTTTTTTCATTTCTGAACTCCTTTTTAAATAAAAATAAACTGCTTATTTATTATACTTTTTATTAATTAACAAAACAATATGGGAGAAGAATCCTCTGACGGATGACGTAAAAAAATCTTAATAATTTATTTATTGACATTGCCTCAAGGCAGGCATAAAATCCAAGGCACACCAATTCAAGGTGTGCCTTTACTTCTTCCGGTTCCGGAAAGTAATTTCAAAAATACAAAACATAAAGGAGCATTTCTTTGGGTAAACCAGTGGTAGCTGTATTTGACAGCAGCCGGGAATACGTGGACCGATTTTTAAGCTACGTGAAAAAGAAGCGCGGGATCCTGTTTGAAACGATTGGCTTTACAGAAGATCAAAGCCTGGAAGAATATCTTTCCAAGAACAGAGTGCAGATCCTTCTTTATTCGCAGGAGGAGTTTGTGGACGAGAAAGATAGCAGGGAAGGACAGTGCGAAAAATATATCGACCACAGCAATGTTGGAAAGTTTATTTATCTGGGTAAACGCAGGAATTCCAGAAGCCGCCTGAAACACATCATTAAATATCAGTCCATGGAAACGATTCTGTCGGAACTGAATGAATATTTGGATCTGCGGTTCGAGGATAATCGGGAAGAGTGGAAAGGGGATATTAAAATCATCGGCATCTATTCACCCGCCCCCGGCCCATCTTCTTTACCGACATCTTTACGGATTGCAAGCGGTTATTCTGCCGGCAACGCCATTCTTTATATCAATCTGGACCGTTTTCCTCTTCTTGGCCAAATAGAGGATCGCGGAAGCGGCCTTTCTGATCTGATCTTTTTCTTCAGGACCAACAAAGCACAAATAACAGAAACCCTGAAAAGGACAAAGGAAAGAAAGAACGGATTTGATCTGCTTTGCACGTCCTGTGACATGGAAGATGTGGAAGAGCTCCGCGCGGAGGAATGGCAGGATTTCCTTTACGAACTGGCAATCCGCGGAGAATATGACATCTTGATCCTGGATATGTATGAAGCTTTTCGGAACCTGGAAGAAATATTCTCTATCTGTGATGAAATATACATTCTGACCAGTGAAGATTCATACGCAAAACAAAAAACGGAAAAAATGAAGCAGTTTATTGTGGAAAAGGGGCGTATGGACCTGCTTCAGAAAATGACACGCATTTGCATGGAGGACTTAAAAAATGGCATTGATTGATGAATTGAAAAGCAGATTGATCAACAGTATTGATCTGACCCGGAATTTAAGCGATCAGGATGTTTACGAGATCATTACCAAAATGGTCATCGATGAATATCAGGACAAACGCCTGTCTCTAAAAGAAAAAATGAGGATCAGCCGGGAATTGTACAATTCTATCCGCGGGCTGGATATCCTTCAGGACATTCTGGAAGATGAAGAAATAACAGAGATCATGATCAATGGATACGATAATATTTTCATTGAAAGGCAGGGAAAACTGTTTCGCTATGACGGTGCTTTTTCTTCCCGCGAACGGCTGCAGGATATTATCCAGCAGATCGTGGCAAAGGCAAATAAGCGCGTGAATGAAGTATCGCCTATTGTTGATACCAGACTTTCTGACGGATCACGCGTCAATGTTGTTTTATCTCCAATAGCCCTGAACGGGCCGGTCGTTACGATCAGGAAATTTCCGAAAAACCCAATGACAATGGAAGAGCTGATCGATCTGAAGACAATTACAGAGGAGGCAGCAGAGTTTTTGAGGAAACTAGTCGTTGCCGGATACAACATCTTTATCAGCGGGGGGACAGGTTCCGGGAAAACGACGTTTTTAAATGTTCTTTCCAATTACATTCCAAAACATGAACGAATAATCACCATTGAGGATTCTGCAGAACTGAAAATAACCGGTATAGAAAACCTGGTCAGTCTGGAATGTCGTCAGGCAAATGTGGAAGGAGAAAACGAAGTAACGATCCGCGACTTGATCAGGACGTCTTTAAGAATGCGCCCGACAAGGATCGTGGTTGGAGAAGTCCGCGGCGCAGAGACATTAGACATGCTGCAGGCCATGAATACCGGTCATGATGGAAGTCTTTCTACCGGTCATGGGAATTCTCCTGCGGATATGCTTACCAGACTGGAAACGATGGTTCTGATGGGAACGGAAATGCCCTTGCCTGCGATCCGCAGCCAAATTGCATCTGCGTTGGATGTGATGGTTCATCTGGGAAGAATGAAAGACGGAAGCAGAAAAGTGCTGGAAATTACGGAAGTATTAGGATACGAGGACGGAAGTATCCATCTGAGCCCGCTTTTCAAATACCAGGAACATGGCAGAGAAGAGATGTCTGCCGGGAAAAGACAAGGGCTGTTGGAATGGACCGGAAATCGTTTGAAGAACAGAGGAAAGGGAATTTACAGTGGCATCTTTGAAGAAGTTTTTTAAAACAGATATACCTGTCAGCATGAAGATAACGGGAACCGATAGAGTAAAAGAAGTTCTAACGGATCTGCTATTCCTGCTGGTTTTGTATTTGTTTTTCCGTTCCGTTTATATTCTTCTGATCCTCCCGATCTGTGTGGTTTTTTATCACCAGTACTATAAAAAAGAATTGTTACGGAAATACAAAGAACGAATAAACAGTGAGTTTAAAGATGCGCTTGCTGCCATGGCATCCTCTTTGCGTGCCGGATTATCAGCAGAAAATGCTTTGTCGGAAAGCTACAGAGAAATGCAGGTGGTATATGGAGCAGACGCGCCGATCACGCGTGAACTGCAGATCATGGTCAATCAGATTACTCTTGGAATTCCGATGGAAAACATTTTTGATGAGTTTGCACTGCGGACGAAAGTGGATGATATTGAAACCTTTTCCTCTGTTTTCAAAATAGCGAAAAGAACAGGAGGTGATATGGTGGAGATCATTCACAGAACGGCAGAAGACATCGCCGCGAAAATAGATACAAAAAATGAAATACTGGTTCTGATCAGTTCCAAAAAACTGGAACAAAACATCATGTCGCTCATGCCGCTTCTGATCATTCTTTATATTGAGCTGACATCCGGAGGAATGCTCACGCCGCTTTACGGAAATCTCAAGGGTGTTGTTATCATGAGCAGTTGTCTGATCATTTATGTTTTTGCGTATTTCCTGTCGAGAAAAATCATGGATATTGAGGTGTAATATGATTTATGTCTACGGTGGATCAGTAATCGTTCTTTTATTCTTTACTCTTCTATTTCGCATCAAAGATAAGCCCATCTTTTCTATCTTCAATCAAAAAGAACATACGCTGCTTTTTTTCTATCCCTTTGCAGCAAGGATTTGTACACTCCTGCAAAAACTGAATCCAGGGAGAAAGGATTCCAAAGCAAAACGACTGCTGAAAAGTATCTATGTAAAAGAAAATGTAGATGGAGAATTATCTCTGTTTTACATCAAAAAAACCGCTGCCGTTCTGGCAATCCTGACTGCAGTCAGCCTGTTAGGCTGCATCGTCTGTTTTGTCCGCAGCCGTAGCACGTTTTTGACAGAGGTGGAACGCAATCCCTATGGAAAAGGGGCTGCCAGCTATCCGGTGGAAGTGGAATATCAGGGAAAAGCAGAAGAGATCGATCTGTCAATTGAAGAAGTAAAGCTGACAGAGGAAGAAATCCTTACCAAAATGGACGAAAGCATGGAAGGGATTACAAAAGAGATCTTAGGGGAAAATGAGAATGCAGAAACTATCACCCGCCCCATTCGTTTTATTTCCAATTACCAGGGTATTCAGATCTTCTGGGAGATCGAGGACCCTAAAAAGCTTAATTACAATGGGGAAATCTCGGTGGATATTGTGGATAACGAACCTTGCCTTCTTCAGCTTTTCGCGACACTTTCACTGGGAGATATACAGAAAACATATGTGATTCCTATTGTTTTACACGCGCCGGATGAAAGTGAGCAGGATAAATTGATCCGGGAAATAACGGAAAAGATTGAGCAGTCTAACAGTGAATATGAAAAAAGAGTCGTTCTTCCAACAAAAGTAAATGGAGAAGACATCACATTTAAAACGAGACAAGAACACAATGAAATAGTGTTTCTGATCCTGGGAGCGGTATTAATTGCAGCTGTTCTGATTGGATTAGATAAAGGGCTGGAAGAAACCGTGAAGAAAAGAAAGGCACAGATGACACTGGACTTTTCAGAGATTGTTTCCAAGATGAGCCTTTTATATGAAGCAGGGTTAAGCATTTACAAAGCCTGGGAAAAGATCGTAGCAGAACAGGAAAAAAAGGGAGAGGAACGCTATGCCTACCGGGAAATGAAACTGGTATTGGAAAAAATCAGCAGCGGCGTCAGTGAAAAAGAAGCATATCGGCAGTTTGGGAAGAGGTGCGGTTTGCATTCCTATATCAAACTGGGGAATCTGCTGGAGCAGAATCTCTCCAAAGGAACCAAGGGTATGAAACAGAGCCTTCAGGAAGAAGTGGAAGAGTCTTTGGAAGAGAGAAAAAAACTTGCAAGAAAAAAAGGAGAAGAAGCCAGCACAAAGCTGTTGGTGCCGATGGTTCTGATGCTGCTGGTAGTGATTGTTATTATTGCGGTTCCGGCTCTGATGTCGATGAATATATAACACACAAAAAAGGAAAAGGAGGAAAGAAATATGTTAATGAGAATGTATGGCCGAATAGAAGCTTTTTTTGCAGAGAAAGCAGGAAAGTTTTTCAGCAGCGAAGATGGTGTAGGCGTAGTAGAAGTTATTCTGATCCTGCTTGTTCTGGTAGGACTTGTCATTATTTTTAAAGAACAGATCGTAGGTATCGCGAAGTCTATTTTTTCCAATATTTCCAATCAAGTCAATACGATTTAAAAAGGTGTGGCGGCCGGAATGAAACAAGGGCATTTGTTGCAAAAGATTCTGAAAAGAAAATGCAGATCCAGCATAACGATTTACCTGACACTGATGCTGGTTTTAGTCATGGCGCTTATTTGTACTTTGATCGAATCCGGCCGGGTAAGCGCCATGAATGCCCGCCTGCGCAGCATTACCTATATGGCCGCAGATTCCTGCTTTGCAGAATTTGCGGAACCACTGTTTTCCGATTACGGTGTTATGTTTTTGTGGTGCGATGAAGCAGAGTTTACAGAGAAGTTTAACGGATATGTGACGCAAAACTTATCGCTTGATGGAACAGAAGCCAGGAATGACATCATGCTTTACGGTATGCAGCATGTACAGACGGAGTGCAGCGGCGTAACCTGGGCAACCGATCAGAATGGAGAAGTTTTTGCGAAACAGGTGGAATCCTATATGAAATACCGTTTGGCCGAAGAAGCAGTGGAAAAGCTGTTAGAACATACGTCTTTTTTTGAACAGAGTGAGCATATCCAGTATTTTATGGATCGTATCCAGGATTACAAAAAGATATTTATAAAAGTGGAAGACCATGTTTCCAATATTCAAAAAAGGATTGAAAAGGCAAAAGATCTGGCAGCAGATCCTAAGGGAATCTTCAATGAGCTTGAAAAGCTCCTGGACCAGTATGACGAAAACACAGATGTCCAGGCCGATTTTTCCCGTCGCGTGAACGATCTGCGAAAAACCGGAAAGGAGATTTCTGAATGCCTGACTGATATAAACAAGGAAACCGAAAAGTATTATGAAAGCGTTGCGGAAGCAAAGGTGAAGGTGGATGAGATTGAAGAGGAATTAGAAGAGAAAAAAGAAAGCTATGACAAGGAAATCTACAACGTTATCAAAGAAGAAGTAGATGATATCAAAACCAAAAGCGCTGATACGAACGCCGATTACTACCACGTCATTGGAAATGAAACAACGGTCAATTCGTATCTTTCCAAGCTGGACGGACTAGAACAGTTTTGTACATTTGCTCAGACACCCTTGTCGGAAGATAATCTGTCGGAATACAAAAAGCAAATCGCTTTTTATCGGGACCAGTTTTCTGATTTTGATCTGGGCGCTTTAAGCGTGGCTTTAAATATGGAGCAAACAGCGCAGGAAGATGATGGTTTTCTCGACGCCATCAATGAGATCTTGTCTTCCGGTTTTCTTGGTTTTCTAGCAGGAGAAGTTTCAGAAAAAGAAACAGACCAGGCGTCTTTTCCGTCCATTACCGTTGGGAAAGTAGCTGCGGAAGATACCGAGGAGGAGAAAGAAAGCCTTTTGAATCTGGCCGCTAACAAAGCCCTCTTTACGGAATATATTCTGGAACATCTTGGCAATTACCTGGAAAAGAAAGAAAACAGTGTTCTGGATTATGAAGCAGAGTACGTTCTGGGAGGGAAAAAAGCAGATAAAGACAATCTATCCTCCGTTTTAGGGAAAATCGTTTTGATCAGAAGTGGATTGAATCTGATCAGTCTGCTGCAGGATGGAGAAAAAAGATCTGAGACATATGCACTGGCATCCGGAATCATCGGTTTTACCGGGCAGCCGATCCTGATCAAGATCATGCAGCTGTTGATCATCAGCGCCTGGTCAGCGGCAGAAAGCTTAACAGATGTGAAAGCACTTTTGGAAGGAAAGAAGGTCCCTATTCTGAAAAAAGGAGATGACTGGAATCTGTCGCTGGAAGGGATCAAAAATTTTTCGGAAGAGATGATTACCGGAAAAGACTGTAAGCAGGGTTTGACATATAAAGATTATTTGCGGGTCCTTTTACTGATGCAGAATCGGAAAAAACAATATTTCCGGACAATGGATATTCTTCAGGCAAATATGTGCGCGAATGAAAATGGGAATTTCCGATTTAAAGATTCTATCGCCGCCGTCACTGTCCGTACAGAATACGTTGCGAACATTCTATTTCCGACGCTCCCACCTGCAGGCAGGATACTTAGAGTTCACAAGGGCAGATATCTTTTCCACTACGAACAGGAATACCAGTATTAGGACAGCATGAAATGCTCTTTATTTACAGAAAAAACGGAAATATGAAATTAGTCTGGAAAAAGAACAAATTGAATGACACCCCCGTTGTAAGCAAATCTCCGCAGAGCTGTAAAGAGAGAGCATTTCATGCTGCCTTAAAAAAGAAAGGCAGTCTGACCATAGAAGCAGCCCTGTCTTTACCAATCTTCCTGTTTTTTGTCGTCGCGGTATTCTATTTTTTAATGATCATCTTTCTGCAGTCGGATATCCAGCTGCGCAGGGAGGAAACTGCCCGCAGCATGGGAAAGCAGGCATACCTGATAGAACGCATGGATGGCCTGACAATAGAGAATGAAGAAGTAGATGCAGAGACCAAAGGTCTTCTGGCGGCAGGACTGAATCCTTTGGTGATCAAGACGAGTATCTTAAAAAATGATTTGTCGAAGAAAATCGACAGTTCTAAAATCCAGGGAGGAACGGGTGGCTTTTATACGTATCATTCCAGCTATGATGAGCAGGAAGGTATTCTGGATATCATCACTCATTATAATTATCGGATCCCGTTTTTACCTGGAAATATGGGACAGATAAAACTTTCGCAGCGTTGTCGGAGCCATACCTGGGTTGGCCGGGAACTAAGAAAACAAGCAGGAGGAAAAGAGTCTAATGAACAGGATACAAAAACTGTTTATGTGACGGAATACGGAACCGTTTATCATCTTTCAAAAGACTGTCATTATCTGGATCTTTCTATCCATGCAGTCAGCGCAGGTAATATAGGAGAAGCAAGAAATGCTAACGGAGGTAAGTACTATCCTTGTTCCTGTGCAAAACATGCGACAACGGGCAGCTTTTATGTTACGGATTACGGGACAAATTACCATGCGGACCTATCATGCAGCGGATTGAAGCGAACGATCCGCGAAGTGGATATTTCAGAAGTAAGCAGTATGCATGCATGTCCAAAATGCGGAGGAGAGCTCTAAATGTCTATATTTGAGCTGATGTTAAAGTGCTGTCTTCTTTTCTTTTTGGGCGGAGCGGCCTGGATCGACTATCAAAAAAAGGAATTACCGCTAATTTTTATTGCTGTGGGGTTTGGATTGGGCCTTCTCTTACGCATCCTCTCCGGAACCGCGCATCCTTTGGAAATCCTTCCGGGTTTTCTTCCGGGTATTCTCTGTCTCCTTATAGCAAAGCTTTCAAAAGAGGCAATCGGTTATGGAGATGCGTTCATGTTGATAGCGATCGGGACCTTTTGTCTGATCACAGAACTCTTGTTTCTTCTCCTTTGCGGATTTCTGATAGCTGGTACCGTTTCCATTCTCTTATTAGTTTTGAAAAAGCGAAACAAAAAGGAGGAAATACCTCTCATTCCATTTTTACTAAGTGGTTATGTATTCACATTACCGTTTTTTTAAGAAAGGAGAGCTGCAAACATGAATAAAAGAACTTATAAAGGAAGTTTTACAATAGAAGCAGCAGTGATCATACCTTTGGCGATGGCGCTGATCGCTGCCCTTTTGATTTTTGCGCTGGCGGTTCATGACGGTGTGATCATGAATACGGTGACCGTGGCAACGATCATGGAAAATGCTGGAAAATTTACGGAAGACCCGGAGAACATCCGGGAAGATGTTTTGAAAATGCTGCAGAAACGGCTGGTTGTTGCAAAAAATATCAGTGTGGAAGTGGATGGAACGGAGGATCAATGCACGGCAGTAAGCCAGGGATCATTTCAGATCACCTCGGGGTTTATTCGTTATTTCACCGGCGAGGATTTATCGCAGCTAAACACGCGTGTCTGTATTTCAAATCTGAATGGCAGAAAAATGCTGCTGAAATATAAAACCATCTGTGACAGCGCAGAACATATTTTATCTGATGGAGAAGAAGGATGAATATCAGTTTTCGAAAGAATCTAAATAAGAATTACATGGTAATAGAAAAAGTATCCGATTTTTCAGAGAATAATTTTCAGGTGCAGATGCTTCTTCAAAATGAAATTCCAACATTATTAAGATTTAGCTTTGAAATCATTAACGGAAAAGCCGAGCTATTCTATGACATTTCTTCCCGGCAGGTTTTTGACCGGCAGTTTGAAATAAGCAAAATGACATTTGAGAATCTGCGGACGTTTTGCTTTTCTGTGCGGACTTTGGTTCGTGCTTTGGAAGAGTATTTGCTGGATCCGAACAATATTATTCTGAAAAAAGAATGCATTTTTACAGATCCGGAAGCAAATAGTTATTTTTTCTGCTATCACCCCTATTACCGTGGAGATATTCTGGCAGAGCTGCGGGAGTTGTTTAATCATATCTTGCAGATAATCGATTATGAAGATGAAAAAGCAGTACGGCTTGCTTATGAAATCCACAGCAAGATTCAAACGGATAATTTTGTGCTGACCGATATTATGAATGTCTTGCAGCAGGATTTTTCCGGATCGATCCGGCGGATCGGAAAAATAGAAGTGGAAGAACTGGAATTTGAAGAAGATGTTCAACCGGTGCCGGTTCCCGTTGTAGAAGAGGCTACCTTTCTGGAAAAAGTTTCTGCCTATCTGAAAGGACGGAACCTGATTGATATTTTAGAAGATATCAATAATGGAGAACTCAGGCATAAGATCCGAAATGAAAAACCTTTTTATCCGTCAAAAGAGCCTTTTCTTCTTTCAGAGCAGAATAAAAAGGAACCTGTTAAGCTGCTGCCTGGAGAAAGCTTTATGGAAGAAAGTGTTTATCCGTCTGGAGGAACGTCTTCCGGCGGAGGGACGGTCCTATTGGGAAAAGCAGGGAATTCCAACCGCCGGCTTGTTGGTATAAAAGGGCAGGAAGGGCAGTGTATCGAAGTGAGCAAACTGCCATTTACGATTGGAAAATTAGCTGGATTTGCAGACGAAGTGATCGATCTTCCTTCTATTTCCCGACTACATACCCGCATTTATCCCGCAAATGATCAGGGAGAATATCAAATTGAAGATTTGAATTCAACGAATGGGACATTCTTAAATGAGCAAAAGCTAATGCCATATACAAAGACAATATTACGGGAAGGAGATGTGATCCGTTTAGCGGGCGAAGAATATCGTTTTTGTTGAGTTGAATTCCGAACGTGTGTTTGCTATAATAGAAACACAAATCGGAAAGGAAACAAATGCAATGGAAGCATGGGAGAATCTGAACCAGGCGCAGGCACAGGCGGTCAGCGAAACTGAAGGTTTTATCCGGGTCGTGGCAGG
>JAGCAK010000030.1 GCA_017652745.1 Lachnospiraceae bacterium | reverse complement strand
GAGAACTCCCTGCCATGGTCATGGTGGATGCCATCAGCCGAATGATCCCGGATGTGCTGACTAACGCAGACTCAAAAGAGGAAGAGAGCTTTTCCCGCGTTCGTCCGAAAGAAGAATTTACCCGTAAGGCAAGAAAAGAAGTATATGGAGATTTGATTCATCCGGATGCGAAGGAAGAAATTACGCTGCTCGAATATCCGCAGTATACCCGTCCGGAAGTGTTTATGGGCAGAAAAGTGCCGGAAGTACTTTTATCCGGTGATCATGCCAAAATAGAGCAATGGAGAAGGAAACAATCATTAGAGCGGACAAAGAGGATTCGTCCGGATCTGCTAGATAAATAAAAGGAGACATATATGAAAACAGCAGAAAGATTTTTGAAATATGTTAGTTTTGATACACAGTCAGATGAAGAAAGCCAGAGCATTCCTTCTACTGCCAAACAGAAAGTATTAGGGGAATATCTGGTTGGTGAAATGAAAGAAATGGGTCTGTCCGATGTCAGGATGGACGAATATGGTTATGTATATGCGTATCTTCCAGCAAGCGAAGGAGTAGAAGCAAAACCTGTCGGTTTTATTGCACATATGGATACTGCTCCGGCTGAATCGGGCACAAATGTGAAGCCGAGGATCATTCATTATGAAGGCGGAGATATCCAGCTGAATCCAAATGTAGTTACAAAAGCAGCCAATTTCAAGGGACTGGAGAAAGTGATCGGAGATGATCTGATCATTACAGACGGCACGACGCTGCTGGGCGGAGATGACAAAGCAGGCATAGCAGAGATCATAGAAGCGATGGATTATCTGATCCATCATCCGGAGATCCGTCATGGAAAGATCTGTGTCGGTTTTACACCAGATGAGGAAATAGGCAGAGGCCCGCTGAAATTTGATATTGCAGGATTCGGCGCAGAATATGCGTACACTGTTGATGGCGGTCCGGTAGGTGGCGTGGAGTATGAAAACTTCAACGCAGCATCTGCAAAACTTACGGTACATGGTGTAAGCAGCCATACTGGAGATGCAAAAGGGAAAATGATCAACGCGATCCGTATTGCAGCGGAGTATGTGTCCCGTCTTCCGCAGGACGAAATTCCGGAAAGAACGACTGCACGAGAAGGCTTTTTCCACGTTGGCGAAATGAAAGGTGATGTGATCAAAGCAGAAATGGGCATGATCATTCGTGATCATGATATGCAGAAATTCGAAGAAAAGAAAAAACTTGCACAGAAGATTACCGATGATCTGAATGAGGAATATGGTGCAGGCACCGCCGAGATTGAAATTAAAGACACCTACTTCAATATGAAAGAGAAAGTGCTTCCGCACATGTATATTGTTGATCAGGCGAAGGAGGCATATCAAAAGAAAGGAATTGAGGCAAAATCACTCCCTGTCCGGGGAGGAACCGATGGAGCAACATTGTCCTTCATGGGCCTTCCATGTCCGAATCTTTCAACCGGCGGAATGAATGCCCATGGTATTCATGAACTGGTTTCGATCCAGCAGATGGATACAATGGTTGAAGTGATCGTAACGATCTGTGAAATGGCGGCGCAAAGAGTATGAAAGAAGGATTCTTCAATTCCACTTTATGCTATATCGAAAAAGACGACTGCTACCTGATGCTTTTCCGGAACAAAAAGGAAAAGGACCCTTGTGAAGGAAAATGGGTAGGTATCGGCGGTAAGTTTGAACCAGGTGAGAATGCAGATGCATGCTGCCTGCGGGAAGTGTTTGAAGAAACCGGCCTGACACTGACCGAGTATCAGTTTCGCGGAGTGATCCATTTCCAGTCGGATGTATTGCCGGATGAGGATATGTATCTCTTTACGGCCACTGCCTGGGAAGGAATGGAAGAAGGAAAAGGAATAGAAGGATTCGACTGCAATGAAGGCATGCTGCAGTGGATCCCGAAAAAGGATATATTCTCCCTGAACCTCTGGGAAGGAGACCAGTATTTCTTAAGGCCGTTGGTGGAAGGAAAACAGGACATAGAAATGACCTGTGTATATGAAGGCGACCATCTGGTCAAATATGAATAAAAGGAGTTATCATGCTGAGTTTTATTAATGATTACTGCGAAGGTGCGGCACCAGAGATCTTAAAAAGATTAGAAGAGACCAATCTGATCAAAACAGTTGGATATGGACTGGATGAGTATTGCGAGAGTGCGGCAGAAAAAATCCGAACTGCCTGCGGAAATCCGAACGCGGGCGTTTATTTTCTGACCGGCGGCACACAGACCAACATGCTGGTCATCGATACGCTGACAAAACCATATGAAGGCGTTGTAGCGACGGTGGAAGGACATGTGAATACACATGAAGCAGGAGCTATTGAATACTCCGGACATAAAGTTTTAACCCTCCCTTCTCACGAAGGCAAGATGGATGCAAAAGAACTGAAAGAGATGCTTTCTGGATATTATGCTGATGATAACTATGAACATATGGTAGCACCGGGCATCGTCTATATATCTCATCCGACAGAATTGGGAACACTTTACTCCAAAGCAGAGCTGCAGGATCTGCATGCTGTGTGTGCAGAGTATAAGATTCCGCTGTTTCTGGATGGCGCAAGACTGGGATATGGTCTGATGGCAGAAGGAACGGATGTAACACTGGAAGATGTCGCCAAACTGACCGATGTCTTTTATATTGGCGGGACAAAAGTCGGAGCTCTGTTTGGAGAGGCACTGGTGTTTACCGGGTGGCCGATGCCTTACCGCTTCAATACTATGGTGAAACAGCACGGAGCCATGGTCGCAAAAGGAAGGATCCTGGGACTGCAGTTTGATACATTGTTCACAGATGATCTGTATTTCAGACTCGGCGAAAACGCGATCCGTACCGCTGCACGGCTGAAAGAGGGATTGAAGGAGAAAGGATATACATTCTTTATTGATTCTCCTACCAACCAGATTTTTGTAACAGTTACCAATGAAAAGAAAAAAGAGCTGGAAGAAAAAGTAGTCTTCAGCTTTTGGGGAAATATCGACGAAGATCACACCGCGATCCGTTTTGTGACCAGCTGGGCAACCAAAATGGAAGACGTGGAAGAACTGATAAGGATTCTATAATATTTTTATAGAATGCACTCAGCCCGGTATGATAGGATAAATAAAAAGTGAAGAAAGGAAGGCAGAAATGTCAGATTTTGAATACGCAACAAAGGAATACCTGGTAGAAGGCAAGAACCTTCCGGAGGCCTATCACAAAGCGCTCTCAGCACTTGGCAATAATCCGAACATCTATCCTTGTGATGATTGGAATACCAGACAAAAGGAAGTTTCCATGACAATGTTTGTCCTGGAACCATTGGCAGAACCGATGATCAGCAAATTGTTTATCGGAGGGCCGACGGAACTGGAACAGTACCGTCAGGAAATGCTGGATGGGATCCTGGATTTTGAGGTGGAACGAGGAAATTGGGCCTATACTTACCATCAGAGAATGGAAACACAGTTTTCATTTATCGTGAATGAGCTGAAACGTAATCCATCCAGCCGCAGAGCGGTTATTTTGGTGAGGGACTGGGAGAAAGATGCAGCCTCTGATGATCCGGCCTGCCTGCAGCACATTCAGTATTTTATTCGTGACGGAAAACTCCACTGCAAAGTATTGTTCCGTTCGAACGACGCCTGCAAAGCAGCCTTCATGAATGCATTTGCACTGATCATGCTGCAAAAACGATTTGCAGATGAACTGGGTGTGGAAATGGGTACTTACAGCCATCGTGCAAACAGCTTTCACTGCTATGAAAAAGATTTCGAAATGCTGAATGGTTATGTGAAACGGATCGAAACCGCCCAGGATGAATATGATATCTGCTTTGATTATGAAGACGGGTGGAAAGAAGACATGGAAGCTGCACAGACAGAAATTGCGCAAAAGGTTGAAGAATTGAGAAACAGATAGTATAATCTTTTAGCAAGAGCACCTGGTCTTTTGCACCAGGTGCTTTTTTGTTTGAGAAAGAAAATAATATGTCAGGTTTTAAGGAGTAGCAAAAATGAAATATGACATTGTGATCATAGGCGCTGGCCCGGGCGGGATTTTCTCCGCTTATGAGCTGGCAAAGAAATCCAAATTAAAAGTAGCAGTCCTGGAGGAAGGCGCGCCTCTGGAACAGAGACATTGTCCGATCGACGGGAAAAAGATCAAATCCTGCATCAACTGCAAGACCTGTTCCATTATGAACGGCTTTGGCGGTGCAGGGGCTTTTTCAGACGGCAAATACAATATTACAAATGATTTTGGCGGGACGCTGCATGAATATATTGGCAGGGAAAAAGCCCTGGAACTGATGTATTATGTGGATGCCATCAATGTTTCCCACGGCGGAGAAAACACATCCATGTATTCTACCGCAGGGACAGAATTGAAAAAAATCTGTATGCAGAACAAACTGACCCTGCTGGATGCTTCTGTCCGCCATCTGGGAACAGACATCAATTATGTTGTCCTTGAGAATCTTTATAATGAATTAAAAGACAGGATCGATTTTTACTTTCATACACCGGTTCGCAAGATCCGTGTTCTGAAAAACGGATACCGTGCAGTGACAGATGATGGCAATTTTGACTGCAAGAACTGCATCGTTTCCGTTGGCCGCAGCGGCAGCCACTGGCTGGAGGATGTCTGCGCAGATCTTGATATTCCGACCAGTTCCAACCGTGTGGATATTGGTGCAAGGATCGAGCTGCCTGCACCTATCTTCGCGCATATCACAGATGAGCTGTACGAAAGCAAGATCGTTTACCGGACACAGAAATATGAAGACAATGTGCGGACCTTTTGTATGAATCCGCGCGGCATCGTGGTAAATGAGAATACCAAAGGAATCATCACAGTAAATGGACATAGTTTTGAAGATGAAGCGAAAAAGACAGAAAATACAAACTTTGCACTTCTTGTCTCAAAGCACTTTTCCGTACCTTTCAAAGACAGTAACGGATATGCCGAAAGCATCGCAAAACTTTCCAACATGCTTGGAGGCGGTGTAATCATTCAACGTTTCGGAGATCTGGAACGCGGACGCAGAAGTACTCAGAAGAGGATCGATGAAGGAACCGTACGTCCGACACTGCAGGCAACCCCAGGTGATCTTTCTCTGGTACTGCCAAAGCGGATCCTGGACGGTATTATAGAAATGATCTATGCGATCGATAAGATCGCACCTGGAACAGCCAACGATGATACGCTCCTGTACGGTGTAGAAGTCAAGTTTTATAACATGGGCGTAGACGTAGACCATAATCTGGAAACAAAGTATAAGGGTCTGTATGTGATCGGAGACGGCAGCGGCGTAACGCATTCCTTATCGCATGCTTCTGCCAGCGGAGTCTTTGTGGCAGACCGGATCCTGGAGATCGAGTAAGATGAAAATAACGATTTTAGACCGCAATACATTAACGATCGGCGATATTGATTTTTCCCCGATCGAGGAATTGGGAGAGGTATCTTATTATGATGCCCTTCCTCCTGAGGAGGTTGTCCCTGCTTGTAAGGATGCAGATGTGGTACTGATCAATAAGGCGGAGATAACGAAAGAAGTCATAGAAGCCCTTCCGAACCTGAAATATATTGGCGTTTTTGCGACCGGATATAATAACGTGGATATCGCATACGCCAGACAAAAGGGGATTGATGTTTGCAATGTTCCTGGATACAGTACAGATTCTGTCGCCCAGCTTGTATTTGCTTTCATCTTTTCCTTCGCAACGAGTATTGCGAAATATGATGCAGCAGTACACAGAGGAGAGTGGATCCATTCTCCTACGTTTGCCTTTTTCCCATATCATCTTTCAGAACTGGCAGGGAAGACCCTGGGAATCGTTGGCTTTGGAAATATTGGGAAAAAAGTCGCACAGATCGGATCTGCAGTCGGAATGAAAATTCTGATCTATTCCCGGCGGCAGTATGATGACTGCCCGTATGAACAGGTGGATAAAAATACTTTGTTCCAGTTGGCGGATTATCTATCTTTGAATTGTCCTCTGAATGAGGGAACACAAAACCTGGTTTGTGAAGAAACGCTTTCCCTTATGAAACGGACAGCTTGTATCATCAACACTTCACGCGGAGGCGTTATAGATTCTGTGGCGTTGGCGAATGCCCTGAATTGTGATAGAATACGCGGAGCGGGGATCGACGTTTTGGTTAAGGAACCGATGGAAAAAGATGACCCGCTGTTTACGGCTAAGAACTGTCTGATCACGCCGCACATCGGATGGGCTTCTCTGGAGGCTAGAAAAAGGCTGATGCTGGAGGTCGCAGATAATATATCTGCATGGAAAAACGGTGCGGCAGTTCATGTTGTTAATTAAGAAAGGGAGCAAAATGGGAAGAACTAAAAAGAGGTATCTGTATATAGCAGTGCTGCTGATGCTGTCGCTCTTGTTTGCAGGTACATTCCGGACCATGAACGTGAAAGCGGACGAAGTAGTGGAAATCTACACGTATGAAGATCTGCTTCTGCTGGGGAGAAATCCGGAGGGATCATTTAAGCTGATGGCAGATATAGACTGTTCCTCACAGATCTGGACGCCAATCGACTTTCGAGGAAATCTGGATGGTAATAATCACGCGATCCTGAATCTGAAAGTGAACGGATGCGGTGCGACACGTACGTCTACCTATGATGGCAATCTGGTTCAGTATGACACCTATTTTTCCGGATTCTTTAATATTCTGAAAAATGCGAATGTATCGAACCTGAAATTTCTTGGGGTTGATGTGAATGTGGATACCGGAAATCCGTGCTTTGCGGGCGGCATCGCCGGTATGATGGAAAACAGTACCATATCAAACTGCACCATCGAAGGTCAAGTACAGGTCTCTACGAATGCAAAATGCTTCGGAACAGGCGGCATTGCAGGTTATGGATATGGACTGATCGAAAAGACCAATGCTGATGTGACGCTGGTCTGCATTGACGAAGATGTCGATTATAAAGAAGAGCAGTTCATGGGCGGGGCGTATGCTGCTGGCTACATTGATCTGATAGATAACCATATCAGTATCAAGGGATTTGACACGGACCACGGTTATGTCCATGACGGCGGACTGGTTGGAATGTATATCTTCTATCCGGAAGATGAAGGTCAGTACGGAACGATGACCGGCAACTCGGTGGAAGGCTTTATTACCTTCTATGAGGACAATGAAGACAGAAGAGCCTATTGCGAGGCGTTTATCGGCGAGATCATGAATTGGAATTTTGAAAAGGATGATTTTGACGAGGACAATTTTTACCGGGATGAGCTCTTTTTCGATGATTTCTTTGATTGGGATACAGAAACCTATCTTGTCTTACAGCCTCATTCCTGTGATGAACCAAATATGGAGAGCAGAGTAGTAGCCAGTACAGAAACGGAATACGGCTACACAGAGTACACATGTACAAACTGTGACTATTCATACAGAACAGCTTACACTGCGCTTACTACTAACCCGCAGCCGGAAACACAGTTAACGCCGGAAGAAGAGGCTTCAAAGGCAGAACCAATCCCTGCTCCTGCAAAAAAAGGTATTAATAAAGTCCTTATTATCATCCTTGCTGTTATTGCAGTGCTGGTGGTTGCTTTCGTGATTCTTTTGATCGTCCGCATGCAGCAGAGAAAGAAAAGAGAAAAGCTGCGCGCAATGCGTAGAGCAAAGGCCTTGGAGGCACGAAGAAAGCAGGGAGAGAGCAGAGGGAGGAATAATAATCCCCCAAGAGAATAATACTAAAATATTATGATTCTATAACAAAAAAACTGACTTGCCAGGCGAGTCAGTTTTTTTATTGTATTTCTAAAGCAAATATGCTATTGTTTTTTTGAACAAAACAGAGTAGATTTGCGAGCGTTAAGTGCCACTGGGAACGGGGAGCTGTCCCGGGGACGAAAAAGATGAAGTTTTAGTATTATTACATCATTTGCGTTTCGTAAATTGCATCCCGCTGTCCTTAGATTGGATATTTACTCCTTTTTATTGCGGCGGGCAAAGAAAGGAGTTTTTCTTATGGGAAAGAAAAAAATGACTGTCCTTAGCCTTTGCCTTTGCGCTGTATGTATTGCACTTCATATTATTTTAGAAGTGTTTGCGACGATCCGTATCGGCAATGATTACAAGGTATCCTTTGCCACCCTTCCATTTGTGATCGTGGCATTGCTTTGCGGCCCGTTGGAGGGATTTGTTACGGGTCTGATCGGAACGTTCCTGTCTCAGCTCATCACTTACGGCATTACGATAACAACTCCATTCTGGATCATTCCGGGTGCACTGCAGGGTCTGGCAGCAGGTCTGATCTTCCTCGCATTCAAGAGGAAAACAAAAATACTTCCGATTGCCGTAACGGTTTTCGGAGCTGGTTTGGTACTCGTTATCTTTAACTGGATCGCCAGCTACTTTGACGGAGTTGTCTTTTATAAGTATATGACAATAGAGGTCTTAGTCGCGTTGATCCCAGTCAGACTGCTCATCTGGATTGGCCTTTCCGTTGTATATACAATTGTTGGAGTTCCAATCACCAAAGCGTTGTTGAAGTCCTGCCCGGGTGGATTCCGTCAGCAGAAGAAGATGGAAAAGCAGGAGGCCGCTGCTTAAATTATCTTATTAGTAATTAAACTAATCTATTAACAAAAAAAACTGCCGGATCGTATGATCCGGCAGACTTTTTATTTGAATAAAGACTGACAAGTCACAGAAACAATTATGTTAATCTGTCAGAAACGGATGCTCAGAAGTGTACTGAATGAACCGTTTTGCTGCCGGTGATGCGTTTTCTTCCGACTGCATGGCAATACCGATGTTGATCATTTGCGGCGGATTTAGCGGAAGAGCTACAACACCATCCCCCATGGACTGCAGCCAGATCTTGTTCATCAATGTGACACCAAGGCCGGCTTCTACCATTGCATAAGCAGAATATGGTTCTCTGGTCCTGTACTTGGTATTTGGACGGATCTTCTTTTCTTCAAAGAGCAGAGAATTATCCGTTTCCATTCCGGTGTAGACGTCAATAAAAGGTTCTTTCTCAAAATCACGGATATCAAAAAAATCTTTCCCTGCATATGGGCTGTTCTTTGAAACCCAGGCCACCAGCTCATCTTCTAACAGATGGACCCAGTGATAGGTGCCTTTTCGTTTACTGATGATGCAGAAATCAGCAGCATTGTTTTCCAACATTTTTACAAGGCTGCTGGACGTGCCTTCTACGATACTGACGGTGATATCCGGGTATTTTCGGGTGAAATTATAGATGGTTTTGGAGAGCTGCGGATAGAAGTTATTATAAGCAGTACCGATTACGATCTCTCCTTTTTCCAGTCCTTTTAACTGGGATGCCATCTGGTTAAACTCTTCTTCCTGCCGAACGATCTTGATAATTGACGGAAGCAGTTCCTCGCATTCTTTGGTTGGTGTAACGCCTGAGTGTGTCCGGTTAAGAAGAATGATATCTGCCTCTTCTTCCAGAGAAGAAATCGCTCTGCTGACACCGGAAGGTGTATAGCCAAGTTCTTCTGCAGCAACACTTAAACTGCCAGTCTGAATCGTTTTGAGCAGGATCTTATATTTCTCTGTGTCCATGATGCCTCCTTTTGACTAATAAGCAAAACAAGAAAAAGTTGTTTTCGACAAAATCAACATAACACCAGGGGATTCCTTTGTCAACTGGTAGCGTAAGAAAATAAATATTGAATACTCTTTGCAGAAATGCTTTAATACATTAATAAGGAAAAGTAAGAATATCATAGAGGTAATAATAATGGAAAAACATATTGAGACAACTTGCGTGCAGTCCGGTTATTATGCAGGAAATGGTGACCCTAGACAGATGCCGATCATCCAAAGCACGACCTTTAAGTATGACGACAGTGATTATATGGGAAGACTGTTTGATCTGGAAGAAGAAGGCTACTTTTATACCCGTCTGGCTAATCCAACATGCGATTATGTGGCAAAAAAGATCTGCGAACTGGAAGGCGGTGTGGCCGCGGTGCTGACTTCCAGCGGACAAGCAGCTAACTTTTTTGCGGTTTTTAATATCTGTGAAGCAGGAGACCATTTTATTGCCAGCCAAAGTATTTACGGGGGCACGTTTAACCTCTTTGGCACAACGATGAAAAAAATGGGTATTGAGTGTACGTTTGTTGATCAGACACTGCCGTATGAGGAATTGGAAAAATACTTCCGTCCGAATACCAAGTGCCTGTTTGGGGAGACCCTGACAAACCCGACTGTTAACGTCCTTGATTTTGATAAGTTTGCGCGCCTGGCACACAACCATGGAGTTCCGCTGATCATTGATAATACGTTTGCGACACCAATCAACTGCCGGCCATTTGAATTCGGCGCAGATATCGTGGTGCATTCTACAACAAAGTATATGGATGGGCATGCAGCAACTGTTGGCGGAGTGGTCGTTGACAGCGGTAATTTTGACTGGATGGCGCATGCGGAAAAATATCCGGGCCTTTGCACACCGGATGAGTCCTATCATGGAATTGTCTATGCAGAAAAATTCGGTAAAAATGCTTATATTTCAAAAGCTGTCGCACATCTGATGCGGGACTTTGGAGCTGTGCAGTCTCCGCAGAACGCGTTTTATGTGAATCTTGGCCTGGAATCTCTCTATGTTAGAATGAAACAGCATTGTGAAAGTGCTTATAAAGTTGCAAGCTTCTTGAAACAGCATGAAAAGGTGGCCTGGGTAAAATATCCGGGACTGGAAGATGATCCGGAATATACTCTGGCTCAAAAATACATGCCAAATGGGACCTGCGGTGTTTTATGTTTTGGCGTGAAAGGAAGCAGAGAAGATGCTATTAAGTTTATGGATGCACTGAACCTGGCAAACATTGAGACACACGTTTCGGATTCGCATACCTGTTTGCTGCACCCTGCCAGCCATACTCACAGGCAGATGACGGATGAACAGCTGAAAGAAGCGGGCGTGGCCCCGGACCTGATCCGTTTCTCTGTCGGCCTTGAAAGCGCAGAGGATATCATTGCAGATCTGGAACAGGCTCTGGATAAGATCTGACAGCGAGGCAGCATAGATCATTAAGAAAGAAGTATAAAATGGAAGAAGTACAAAGAGAAGAAATGATGAAGAAACGGGCCGCAAAAGGCGATATGACGGAAGGCAATGTCGCGAAAAAGCTCATTGCATTTGCTATTCCGGTGGCAATCGCCAGTCTGGTACAGGCCCTTTACAATCTGGCAGATATGTCTATTGTGGGACATTTTGTCGGATCGGCCGGTATGTCCGCAGTCACCATGGGAGGCCTGATCATCAATGTAGTCTTTGCCATTATCAATGGGCTTTCCAACGGCGGAGCAATTTTTATGGGGCAGTTGTTTGGTGCACGAAAACAGGACCAGATCAAATATGTGATCGGCACAATGCTGACAGGCTATGCAATCCTGGCCCTGATCGTCACTGGTTTGATCATTGGCTTTGAGCGACTGATCTTTCAGGCCATGAAAGCACCACAGGAATCATATGAAATGGCCGTAACATATCTGGCAATCTATATGGCAGGAACCATTTTCGTCTATATGTACAATGTTCTGGCGGCCTCTCTTCGCGCCGTTGGTAAGACGACGCCGAGTATGGTTGCCGTTGTCGTGACGGCAGCACTCAATGTGGTCCTGGATCTTTTGTTCGTCGGGCCATTGAAAATGGGCGTGGCAGGAGCTGCGCTGGCGACGATCATTTCTCAGTGCATCAGCATGATCATCATTGGGATTTATGTTAAGAAAATGGGACTCTTTGATTTCAAGATCAAATCCTTTGGTATTAACTGGAAATTACTGAAGACGGTCGTTAAGATAGGACTCCCTCAGGCATGCCAGTTTGGCCTGACGGTTATGTCCTATGTCCTGATCAGTGGGTTTGTGAATCAGTATGGCGTATTTGCAAGCGCTGCATCCGGGGCAACTTCCAAGATCTGGTCTTTTGAGGTCCTTCCTGCGCAGGCTGTGCAGATGGCCATGATGACACTGACAGCACAGAATATTGCTTGTGGCAAGATTGACCGGATCAAGAAAGGTTTGCTGGTGGCCATGGCAATCGGTTTTGTTTGTGCCGGGCTTTTCTGGGGTGCTTCCCAGCTCTTCCCGGAAGCGATGCTTGGCATCTTTACCAGTGAACCGGAAGTGCTTGCTATCGGAACCAGGTATCTGCAGATCCTTTTAGCCAGCGGTATTTTTGAGAGTCTGATGTTCTGTCTCTTTGGAGTGATCGCCGGATCAGGAAACACGTTATACAACTTCCTGTGTGCGGTCCTTTCTGCGATTGTAGTCCGGTTTGCCCTGGTCTGGGTATTTGATCATTTTACGACATTGGGATTCAACGGGATCGCCTGGGCATATGTGTGCGCACCGGTTGCGTCCGGTCTGGCTGCTTTGATCTTTGTTCTTTCAGGAAAATGGAAGACAAGTAAGATCCGCCTGTAAGCGAATCAGACATATTTTCTGACAGAAATAAAGAGACGTCCTTTGCGGCTTTCACCGCGGATGCCGTCATAAATGAATTTTCCGTATCCACGGATCGTAATCTCATCTCCCGGTTCAACTTTTTGACCGGGAGATTCTTTTAGGTATCCGTTCAGAAAAACTTTCTGGGAAGACAAGAGATTTTTTGCCGTGTCACGTTTGTTCCCGGAAAGAAAGGCAACCAGCAGATCCAGACGCTCCGAAGCAATGTTTCCGGTCAGTGTTTCGAACCGTATTTCCAGCTGCGGAATGTCAGATTCCGTTTCCCTGCAGATTACCGGAGAATGCCGAATAGTGGTTAAGTTTTCGGAAAGAAATGGAATGATCGATTCCAATACATAGACAAAGGCCTCCTTGCCCCGGACCAGGATATCACCTGTCAGGGAACGGTCGATTCCAAGCGCCATCATAGAGCCCAGATAATCCCGATGAGTCAGTTCTTCTGCAAAACGCTCGGATTTAGGAGATATCTGCATCACACGGATCGGATCATCAAAAGGATAACCAAAAAGGGACTCGCTGCCGAAGACAACTATTTTACGGGTTGCAAGATTGCGGCCACCGGTCAGATAAAAAGGGAAGAATTGTTCTTTGGATGACAGCAGCTGCGCCTGCTCCAAAGGAGTCAGAAAATTGCTGCACGTATAGATCTGCTGCCTTTCCGCACGTTCGGAAAGGTCAAGCATCCGTTTCTGAAAGAATTCGCGCTCTTTGTCCGGACCCATTTAGTTAATGGCGGCAGCCACATCCCAGGCAGTGATGATGCCAAGCAGCTCTTCATCGGATTTGCCGTTTTCCGTTACAAAGATCATACCGATCCGCTCTTCCTGCTGCAGAGTCTCATCAAACATATCGCTGATATCTGAAACCAAAGTGTCGCGTGAAACAAAACGGAATGTTTCCGAAGGATGCTGATCAAATGTGAAAGTGTCCTTGATATCCCTGAATTTCAGATCACCTGAAAACATAATATGTTTATATAAAACACAGTTCATCAGGGAGCTTCCGCTGAATACACCGGCTACCTTTCCCTCTTCCAGGATCGGCATATGGGAGAAAGCCCGTTTGTACATCTTTTCCAGAGAATCAAGCACCGGAGAATCCAGGGATGCAGATAAAACTTCTTCAATCGGAACAGCAATGCGAATGGCACTGAGCGGATGCTCCAGGCGGTCGATCAGTTTTTCCAGCAGAGAAAGCATGGCATCCGTTGGCTCAACTGCGTAGAACTCACCAATCCTCGGACGATGAGTGAGGAGGTTGCGGACATCACGGATGTAATCCAGCTCCTGATGAATGTTGGAAAATTCCTGCCTGCGCTGCAGTTTTGCGATTGCGCTTCCACTGCCAGGAGTATGGTAGTGGGTGTTTGCCGTATTCTCCAGCTTTTTATATAAATCAAGAAATTGCTCTGTTTTTGTCATAAGACACCTCATTTTTTGAATTCTATGAAATTATAACATATTCACAGGTCCATGAAAAAACAGTTTTTCCCTTTTCAATATTGGTGTATAATAATACAGCATCAAGTAATAGGGAGGTTTGTATGAAAAAAAGGTATTTGATACTGCTGGCAGGCCTTGGCGTATTTATGACGTTTTTCTTAACAGCTTGTTCTTTGGCAGAGAAGGCTGCAGAAACAGTTTCAGAAGATAAAATGTTTATTATTATGATTGCGGTTATCGTTGCCATAATCCTGGGTGTCTCTTTGGGCGTTGGGATTCCGCTTCGCCGTGCACAGGAAAAGAAGCATAAAGAATGGCTGGAACAGCAGTCCGAATATGAAAACCGTGCTGCCAGAAGAGCAAGACAGTATAAAAGGAAAAAATAACCCTCAGTTCAAAGGGATAGGATAATCGTTGGAAGGAGAGAAAAAATGTTAACAGTCAAAGAAAATGTCAGAGAAACATTAAAAAAAGACGGCCATCCGGACCGTTTTGTCAACCAGTATGAGTATCTGGGCATGACATTTACTCCAAGTGTTGGTGTGGCACTGCCGAAATATGGCGGAGAGCCGATCGTTAATGCATGGGGTGTTACAATGTCCTGGCCGGAAGGAACACCTGGCTCATTCCCGGTACATACACCGGATAAGATTCTGATCAAAGATATTGAGCATTGGCAGGATTATCTTCACGCGCCGCAGGCATCCGGCTTCCCGGATGAAGCATGGGAGCTTCCAAAGAAGATCGCAGATGGACTGGACAAAGATAATCAGTTCCTGACCGTTATGATGGCTCCTGGCATCTTTGAGAACTGCCATCACTTTATGGAGATCCAGCGTTTCCTGATCGCTCTTTATGAGTATCCGGATGAGGTCCATGACATTATTAAAGTCATCAGGGATTTCGAGCTGGAGAAGGCAGAAGATATCTGTTCACATCTGCACCCGGAGGCTATCTTCCATCATGATGACTGGGG
>JAGCAK010000029.1 GCA_017652745.1 Lachnospiraceae bacterium | reverse complement strand
GTTTATCTGAAAGCCGTGGTCAACCGTGAACACGGTCTGCGCAAAGAAAACGGCGGAACCATCAGCGTGTTTACCGCACATGAAATTCCTGCAATGGGTAAGATCTATGTTCCGGTGGACGGCGGTATGGTCAATTATCCAACGCTGGAGCAGAAGAGAGATATCATTCAGAATACTGTCGATGCAATGCGTTCCCTCGGATGGGACTGCCCGAAAGTGGGTGTGCTTGCCTGCAAGGAAAAGGTGGATCCAAAGATGCCGGAGACTCTGGATGCAGAAGAATTGAAGAAAGTGAATGAGCGCGGCGAGATCACCGGATGTATCGTGGATGGACCAATCTCTTTTGACTGTGCATGTGATAAAGAGATCGCAGATTTCAAAGGCTATCAGTCGCCGGTTGCAGGCGAATGTGATATCCTGCTGGCTCCTAATATTCATGCCGGCAACATCATGGGCAAAATGATGTCTGTTCTTTGCAACAGCCGTCTGGGAGGATTCCTGGTAGGAACGACCCATCCGGTCATCTTCTCCAGCAGAGGATCCTCCTCTGACGAGAAGTTTGTTTCCATTTGCTTGGCTGCTATCTCGGCAATGAATTTAAAGTAGATTTGATGGTCGGCTATGTGTATATCCAAGCCCTCTGCGCTCAGGATGCTTCGCATATTCGCTCGAGGGCTTGATCTGCCACATAGCCTACTTACAAAAACTATATAAACTCAATGAAAGAGGAATAAACCATGGAAAAGATTTTAGTTATGAATCCGGGTTCTACATCTACAAAGATTGCTGTATATGAGGATGAGAAAGCACTGTTTGTGGAAAACATCGCGCATACTACGGAAGAACTGGCACAGTTCGATGAGATCACGGATCAGTTTGAATTCCGGAAAAATACGATCATCGATGCCATGAGCCGTCACGGCATTGCGCTTTCAGATCTGACGGCTATCGTGAGCCGCTGTGGTCTTCTTCCTCCGATCGAGGCTGGGGCATACAAAGTCAATGAGGATATGGTCTGGCAGATGAAATATAATCCGCAGAACAACCATGCTTCTAATGTGGGTGCGCCGATCGCATATGCACTCAGTCAGGAGCTGGACATTCCGGCATTTGTTTACGATGGCATTACTGTAGACGAGATGATCCCACTGACTAAGATCACCGGCTTTAAGGACATGAGAAGAAAGGCGTTGGGGCATAATCTGAACATGCGTGCCGCAGCAAAAAGATGGGAAAAGGAAAGCGGGAAACCATACAGTGAGGCTAATCTGGTGATCGCTCATCTGGGCGGAGGCATCACAGAATCCCTTCATTCCAAAGGACGGATCATCGACTTTGTCAGTGATGAAGAAGGTCCATTCTCTCCGGAACGGACCGGCGGACTCCCGCTGTTCCAGGTCGTGGATATGGCTTTTTCCGGTGAATATGATCAGAAATCCATGATGAAGAAGATCAAAGGAGCCGGCGGACTGAATTCCCATCTGGGAACGAATGACACCCGAAATGTGGAAAAGATGATCGAAGAAGGCGATGAATATGCCGCTCTGGTCTATGAGGCAATGGCACTTTCTGTTGCAAAACACATTGCAGCGCTTTCTGCAACGGTAAATGGGGAAGTCGATGCCATCATCTTAACAGGAGGCATTGCAAATTCGGAGAAATTTACAAAAATGGTTTCAGACAGAGTTCAATTCATCGCGCCGGTCGTGATCTACGCAGGCGAAAATGAAATGGATTCACTGGCTTTCGGCGCTCTTCGTGTATTAAGAGGAGAAGAGGAAGCCAAAAACTTCACAAAAGTGGAGGGAAAAATCTGAAAAAAAGAAAAAAATGATATAAGAAAAAGGCATTTGCGAACCTTGCAAATGTCTTTTTTATTTGGTATGATTCTTATTTAGTAAGTTAACGCAATAAAGTATTTTGACAGGAAAAACATGCAGCTGAAACAAGGATTCGACAACGAGAAATATTTGCAGATGCAGTCCGAAAGGATCCGTGAGAGGATCGGTAAATTTGACAACAAACTGTATCTGGAATTTGGCGGGAAACTATTTGATGATTTTCATGCTTCCCGTGTACTGCCGGGCTTTCAGGCCGACAGTAAACTGCAGATGCTTCTGAAGATGGCAGACCAGGCGGAAATCGTCATGGTAGTCAGTGCAGAAGACATCGAGCGCAATAAAGAAAGAGAAGATCTGGGTATTACGTATGACATCGACGTCTTGCGGCTGATCGAAGAATACCGGAAACGGGGTCTGTTTATCGGCAGCGTCGTGATCACCAAATATATGGATACCAGTTCGGTCAGACGGTTTGAGGAGAAGCTGGTCACCAGTGGCCTCCGTGTGTATCATCACTATCTGATCAATGGTTATCCGACCAATGTCCCGCTTGTGATCAGCGAGGATGGATATGGGAAGAATGACTATATTGAAACGACAAGACCGCTGATCATCATTACGGCTCCGGGCCCCGGCTCGGGAAAGATGAGCACTTGCCTTTCCCAGCTGTATCACGAACATAAACGGGGTATTAATGCAGGATATGCAAAGTTCGAAACTTTCCCAATCTGGAATCTGCCGCTGGATCATCCGGTCAATCTGGCATACGAAGCAGCAACTGCAGACCTGAATGATATCAACATGATCGACCCTTATCACCTGAAGGCGCATGGCGAGACAACGGTCAACTATAACCGTGATGTTGAGATCTTTCCTCTTCTGTATGCGATGTTCGAGAAGATCTTCGGCAAAAGCCCATATGAATCACCGACCGACATGGGGGTGAATATGGCAGGCTATTGCATCTTTGATGATGAAGCATGCAAATACGCCTCAAGACAGGAAATCATCCGCCGCTACTATCATGCACTCGCAGGGGTTGCGGAAGGAAAGAAGGAAATAGAAGAAGTCAATAAGATCCAGGTCCTGATGAGCCAGGAAGGTCTCTCTGTAGAAAATCGTGCGGTTGTTAAAGCAGCACAGGAGAGAGAAAAAGAGACCGGCGATGTAGCAACAGCTATTGAACTGGAAGACGGAACGATCATTACCGGTAAGACCAGTGATCTGTTAGGGCCATCTGCAGCCTGCCTGATCAAGGCGATCAAACACCTGGCAGGTCTCCCGAAAGAGACCAAGATCCTTTCTCCGGAAAGCATCGCGCCGATCCAGAAACTGAAAACACAGTATCTGGGCAGCAGGAATCCGAGACTTCATCCTGATGAGGTGTTAGTAGCGTTATCCAGCAATGCTTCTAAGGATGCAGATGCAGCACTCGCACTGGATCAGCTGCCAAAGCTGAAAAACTGCGCCGTGCATACAACCGCAAAATTGTCTGCCATAGACAGAAGAACATTCAAACGTCTGGGTTGTGACCTGACTTACGATCCAAAAGATCTGTAGAGCAGAACAAACCAGAAGAAAGATGTGACTTACCAGTGGGCCAAAGCAGTTTTCATGGCCCACTTGTTATAAAAAAGAGAGGGATTATTATGAGTAACACTGTTTGGATCATTATCGCATTTGTATTGTATATTGTTCTGATGGTCGTCATCGGAGCAGTCTATTCAAAACGGACAAAAAGCGCGGAAGATTATTTTCTGGGCGGCCGTGGATTAGGCGGCTGGGTTGGTGCCATGAGCGCACAGGCTTCCGATATGAGCGGCTGGCTCCTGATGGGTCTGCCGGGATCAATTTACCTGTTGGGGACAGGAGAGATCTGGGTTTCTCTGGGATTATTCCTGGGAACCTTGTTTAACTGGATCCTGGTGGCTGGGAGACTTCGCCGTTATACCATCCGTGCAAACAACTCCGTGACACTTCCGGAGTACTTTGAAAACCGTTTCCATGATAAAAGCAAAGCGCTGATCCTGGTATCGGCTATTGTCTTTGTTATTTTCTTCCTGGTCTACACAGCATCGGCATTAAGCTCCGGTGCAAAGCTGTTTAAGGTTGTATTTGGACTGGATTATACCTGGGCACTCTTAATTGGTACGATCGTTATTTTGATCTATACCTTCCTGGGAGGTTTCCTGGCGGTCTGCACAACAGACTTTATTCAGGGAATCATGATGATCATCATGATCTTGTCCGTTCCGATCATTCTGCTGTTCCTGATCGAGCCGGGCAGCATTATGAGTACCTTGACTGCTTCCGGTGTAGACGGCGGTGCTGCGGCTTATCTGAACCCATTTATGTCCGGGAATTCTTCCATCAGCT
This sequence comes from Lachnospiraceae bacterium, assembly GCA_017652745.1. Taxonomy (GTDB): domain Bacteria; phylum Bacillota; class Clostridia; order Lachnospirales; family Lachnospiraceae; genus RGIG5612. Next base: position 26,524 of record JAGCAK010000029.1, on the reverse strand, counting down.
GGACAACGATCGTATCCGGTCTGGCTTGGGGGCTTGGCTACTGCGGCATGCCTCATATCCTGGTCCGCTTCATGGCAATCAAATCCGAGAAGGAAATGAGAAAGTCCAAGATCATCGCTAACGTCTGGAACTTCCTTGCACTGGGTGTTGTTTCTGTATTAGCAATCCTGGCAAGAGTATATATGTTCCCTAAGGTAGGAGTTCTGGAAGACAGCGAAAATATCGTCGTTATGACGGTCAAAGAACTGTTTACAAATCAGTTTGCCATTCCGTTCCTGGCTGGTATTCTGCTTTGCGCCATCCTGGCAGCTATCATGAGTACTGCAGATTCACAGCTTCTGGTCACGGCGTCTGCCGTTTCCAAAGACATCTATGCGGATGTTATTAAAAAAGGAAAAAATATCAGCGACAAGAAGATCCTCTGGTTCAGCCGTGTGATCGTTGTTATTGTTGCCGCAGCTGCATTCCTGATCGCATTGAATCCGAACAGCTCGATCATGGGTCTTGTCTCGGATGCATGGGCTGGTCTGGGTGCTGCATTTGGTCCGGTCGTGGTCCTTTCGTTGTATTGGAAAAAGACAACAAAAGCCGGTGCCTTGAGCGGCATCATTACCGGTGCGGCAGCGGTTATCATCTGGGACTACATCCCGTTCTTTGCCGGTCAGACGATCGGACAGGTGACAGGTCTGTATTCCCTGTTTGTTGGTTTCATTCTTGGCCTGATCGCTGTTGTGATCGGATCTCTCGCTGGCAAACCAGCAACACCGGAAATGATTTCTGAGTTTGAAGATGTGAAGAATAAAAGAGTTGCAGGAGCATAAGAATTAAAGGAGTTACAGCATGGGAAAGCCCGAAGAAACAAAAATGAGGGGCATGAATGACCTTACAACAGGGAACGTGGCATTAAAGACGATAGGGTTTGCGATCCCGATCATTATCACTAACCTGCTTCAGGCATTCTACAATATTGCAGACATGGCTATCATTGGCAGATATATCGGCTCAGCCGGTATGTCTGCCGTGAATATCGGCGGTCAGGTCACTATGATCATCCTTGTCTTTGCATTGGGTGTTTCCAACGGCGGCGGTATTATTATCGGTCAGCTGTTCGGAGGCAAGCAGAAAGAAAAGATCCCTTCCGTTGTAGGAACGATGCTTTCTTTTTTCTTCCTGATGGCATTATTCTTTATGATCGTTATCTACGCTCTGGGCGTTCCAATCCTGAAAGGATTAGACACACCGCCGGAGGCCTATGCAGGAACCAAGACCTATCTTTTTATCTGCCTTGCAGGAACCATTTTTATTTATTTCTATAATGTTCTTGCAGCGGTTTTGCGCAGCGTAGGCGAATCTGTCAGACCGATGATCTTTGTGCTGATCACGGTGATCCTGAACATCGGACTGGACATTCTGTTTGTGGGACCTCTGCATATGGGTGTGGCCGGTGCCGCACTGGCAACTATTTTGTCCCAGTTTGTCAGTATGTGCATGGCTATCTGGTATGTGAAAAAGATCGGTTTGTTTGATTTTAAGCTCAGTTCATTCAAGATCCAGAAGGATACCTTGAAGCTAATGCTCAAGATCGGTATCCCGAACGGACTGCAGTTTGGTCTGACAAATATATCTTTCCTGCTGATCATGGGCTTTATCAATCAGTATGGAGTAAATGCGTCTGCTGCAACCGGTGCTGTCACAAAGATCGGTACCTTTGCTGTTCTTCCGGCACAGGCCCTGATGACGGCCTTGATCTCTTTCACGGCACAGCATATTCCGGTGCAGAAATTTAAGAGAGTTATCCAGTCGATGCTGGTGGCTATGGCCATTTCGGTCTGCTTTACCGGTATCATTTTTATCCTTGCACATGTGATCCCGGGGGCACTGCTTGGCATTTTTACAACAGATCAGGCAGTTATTGAGACCGGATCAGAATATCTGAAGATCCTGACGATCAGTTATATGTTCGAAAGTGTGATGTTCTGCATGTATGGCGTGATCTCCGGGTCAGGTAATACGTACTATACGTTTGGCTGTGCGATCCTGTCTGCCTTTATTGTGCGTCTGTTATTTACCTGGATCTTTACTTCCTTCACATCTATGGGGCTTTTAGGAATTGGCTGGGCCTATGTTCTGGCGCCTGCAGCCAGCGGCCTTGCAGCATTGATCTTCCTTTTGACCGGGAAGTGGAAGAAGTCAAAGATGAGAGTCTGAAAAGCGTTTTCGGTGGCTAAAAGCAAAAGAATACGATATAATAATGACGGCTATTATTCAGCCGTCATTTATTATTTTAAACCGTACAGGAGGAAAAAATGGGAGAATACAAAGTTTTAGCAATCAATCCGGGCTCAACATCGACAAAAGTTGCCCTGTTCAAGGGAGAAGAAAAAATCTTTTCCGTCAATGTGAGTCATGCGGCTGAAGATCTGGCTAAATTTAAAGAAGTTTCGGATCAGCTGGAGTTTCGTCTGGGCATGATCCGCGATATGTTAAAGGAAGACGGTGTGGATCTGTCTGATCTGGACGCAGTCGTCGGAAGAGGCGGCGGTCTGATGGCAGTTGAAGGCGGCGTGTACGCTATCAATGATGTTCTGCATGATCACGCTGTCAGAGGCGCTAACGGCGTTCAGCATCCTGCACAGTTAGGTCCGCAGATCGCAAAGGCATTTGCAGATGAATACGGATGCAAAGCATTTGTCGTGAACCCGCCGGATACAGATGAATTGATCCCGGAAGCACGTATGACCGGTATCAAAGGTCTGCTTCGCCATGTACATGGACATGCGCTGAATCAGAAGGAAACAGCCATCGTACATTCCAAAAAGATGGGTGTGAAATATGAAGATATGAATTATGTTGTCTGCCATATCGGCGGCGGAACTTCTATTACAGCTCACCGGAAAGGAAAAATGATCGATGGCAATGATATTGTCGGCGGTGACGGCCCAATGACCCCGACCCGTTCTGGCAGTGTGCCGCTGGCAGAATTAGTAGATTACATTTTTGACAATGGTCTGGATAAGAAAACAGCAAAAGCATTTGCAACCAAGACTGGCGGTTTTGTAGATCTGCTGGGAACCAGTGATGCTCTGGAAGTATATGAGAGAGCAGAAAAAGGCGAGCGTTTTGCAAAACTGGTCTGGGATACCATGATCTATCAGTGCATCAAACAGATCGGAGCCATGGCAGCAATTATGGAAGGCAAAGTTGATGCCATTCTGATGGGCGGCGGTATGGTTCATAACAAAGATCTGGTTGAACGCATCACCAAGGCCGTTTCCTTTATTGCCCCGGTATACGCATATCCGGGTGAGTTTGAAATGGAAGCTATGGCCAATGGAGCAGCACGTGTATTGGATGGCGAAGAAGAACTGAAAGAATACAAAGGGGAACTGAATTACAACGAAAAAGATTTTATGGGGGAATGACATGTACGATTATCTGATCGTTGGTGCAGGATTATATGGTGCTGTTTTTGCACATGAGATGAAAAAACAGGGCAAAACCTGTCTGGTCCTGGAAAAACGGGATCATATAGCAGGCAACATTTATACTGCTCTGGAAGAAGGTATTCACGTTCACAAATATGGCGCGCATATTTTCCATACGAATGACCGGAAGGTCTGGAGTTTTATAACGCAGTTTGCGGAGTTCAACCGTTATACCAACAGCCCGGTCGCCAATTACAAGGGGGAGATCTATAATCTTCCGTTCAACATGAACACCTTCAGCAAGATGTGGGGAATCTCCACACCAGAGGAAGCGAGGGCAAAGATCGAAGAACAGAAGAAAGAAGCACTGGCTTCCCTGGAAGGCGAACCGAAGAATCTGGAAGAACAGGCTATCTCTCTGATCGGAACAGATATCTACGAGAAACTGATCAAGGGCTATACACAGAAACAGTGGGGAAGAGCATGCACGGAGCTGCCTTCGTTCATTATCAAACGGCTCCCGGTCCGCTTCATCTATGATAACAATTATTTTGATGCACTGTTCCAGGGAATTCCTGTCGGCGGATATACACAGATCGTGGAAAAGCTCCTGGATGGAACAGAGGTACGCCTTTCTACGGATTATCTGGAAGAAGTCAAAAAGGCAAAAGCACAGGGATGCGAAAATCCGGAAACGCTGGGACTGGCAAAGAAAGTTGTCTATACCGGACCGATCGATGCGTATTTTGATTACTCATTGGGTACACTGCAGTACAGGCGTGTGGAATTTGAAGAAGAAACGCTGGAAGTGGATAATTACCAGGGAAATGCCGTGGTCAATTATACGGATGCGGAAACACCGTTTACCAGGATCATCGAGCACAAGCATTTTGAATTTGCCCACAGATATCATGAAGACGGTTCCCTGCTGACTCCGGAAGAAGAGGCTGCAGATCCGAAGACGATCATTTACCGTGAGTATTCCGTGGAATGGAAGATTGGCGATGAACCGTATTATCCGGTCAACGATGATGTAAACAATGCACTTTATGCCAAATATAAAGCGCTGGCAGATCAGGAGAAAAACGTGATCTTTGGCGGACGTCTGGGTGAGTATAAATACTACGATATGGATGTTGTGATCAAAGTGGCGTTGGAGAAAGTGCAGGAAGTTATTTCTGCAGATTGACCAGATCTTCAAAGAAATCCGGGTAGGATTTGGTGACGATCTCTGCGTTGTTGACCTGCACCGGCGTTTCGCTGATGCAGCTGGCGATAGCGCTCATCATGGCGATCCGGTGATCATGACAGGATGTGACCTTTCCGCCTTTCAGAAAATGCTTTCGGTTTTTGACCGGATCATCGGCTGAAGGACCGGAGATGATCAGACCATCTTTGAATTCCCGGATATCAGCACCCAATTCTTTTAAACTGTCACGAACCGATTTTAAGCGGTCAGATTCGATTTCTCGTAATCTGGCCGCATTTCTTATGATAGTCATTCCGGTAGCTTTGCATGCAAGAAGGGCAATAGCAGGAACCAGAGACGGGATGTCTGCTGCATCGACACGGATGCCGTGCAGATTGCCGCCCATTACAGTGATAGAGTCATGGTTAGGCAAGATGGACCGGTATTCGCCGTATTGACGGTAGATATCGATCTTGGCTCCGAATTCCCTGAGAATATCCAGAATTTTGGCATCGTACTGCAGAGAATCAATGTTCATATTCGGGCAGACAATAGGGCCGCTGGTCAGGGCACCGGCACAAAGCCAATAGCCGGCCATAGACCAGTCTTTTTCCATGACCGGATGCTCCGGCAGGACGTAGGATTGATTGCCGCCAACTTTGAATACATAAGTGATGTCCCCTTTGCCTTTTTCCATGGAAAGCTTAATACCGCATGCTTTCAGGACATCGATGGTCATCTGAATATAGTTGATATGGGCGATCTCTCCCTGAATGATGAAAGTGCTGGTGATGGAAAGGAGAGGTGCAGCCATCAAAAGACCAGAGATAAACTGCGGGGAAACATCCCCTGGAATAATATAGGTGCCGCCAGTCAGCCGGCCGGAGATGGTGATCGTGCCATCTTCTTTTTCTTCATGCCGGATCCCATGCACCTTTAATGCTTTATAAAGCGCTTTAGAAGATTTTTCAGTCAGAAAACTGCCGGCATGAAATTCACATGTCTTTCCCAATGCAGCCGCAACCGGCAGGATCAATTTATAAGTAGAACGGCTGTCACCGCAGTCCAGATAGCATATCTCTCTGCCGATCACCGGACCACGTTCCGTTTTGCCAAGCCCCAAGCCCTCAATACAGCGGATCGTGGAAACAATATCCCGGGATATATTTTTTAATTGAATTACATCAGTCTCGCCTGCCAGTGCCTGTGCTATAAGCCACCGGTGGGCGAGATCTTTGGATTCCGGGATGTCGACGCTGCCGCCGAATTTTTTATTCGGGATCGTTACGTTCATTTTTATCTCTTTTTCAGAGGTACATACTTGGCATGTTTGACAACGTTCTTGTAAGCAGGACGGATGATCTTTCCACCGGAGACCAGTTCTTCAATCCGGTGAGCAGACCAGCCTGCCATACGAGCGATAGCAAAGAGCGGAGTAAAGAGCTCTTCCGGGAGACCAAGCAGACGGTAGAGCAGTCCGGAGTAAAAGTCCACATTAACGGAAATATCAGTGCGGTACATAGTCCGGTTATTGGCTATTGCCAGCGGAGCCAGTTTTTCCACTTTTTGATAGAAATCGAAATCAGCCTGTGCGCCTTTTTCTTTGGCCAGCTGTCCGACATATTTTTTCAGTATCACGGCACGCGGGTCAGAAATGGAGTAGACTGCGTGGCCGACGCCATATAAGAGTCCCTGTTTGTCATAGGCTTTTCCGCGAAGGATCTTATTCAGATAACGGGAGATCTCTTCATCATCATTCAAGTCTTTGACATGTTTCTGAATATCATCCATCATGCCGACCACACGGATATTTGCACCGCCGTGGCGCGGTCCTTTCAGAGAAGCAAGAGAAGCGCTCATGGCGGAATACGTATCAGTCAGTGTGGATGTGACGACACGGTTGGTAAAGGTGGAGTTGTTACCACCACCATGGTCAGCGTGCAGGACCAGACAAAGGTCTAATACTCGTGCTTCAAATTTAGTAAATTTACTGTCGTCGCGAAGCAGATGCAGGATGGTCTCCGCAGTTCCCATAGAAGGATCCGGCTGATGGATGACCAGGCTTTCGCCTTCTTTATAATGCTCATAGGCATGATAGCCATAAACCGCAAGAAGCGGGGTAATGGCAATCAGCTGAATGCACTGTCTCAGTACGTTATCGATAGAAACATCATCTGCATGATTGTCATAGGAATACAGTGTCAGAATACTTCTGGAAAGCGTATTCATCATATCCTTGCTTGGTGCTTTCATAATAACGTCACGGACAAAGTTTGTCGGAAGCGTACGATAGGAAGCAAGGGTTTTGCTGAATTGATTTAATTCTTTCACCGTTGGCAGTTTGCCAAAGATCAGAAGATAAGCAGTTTCCTCAAATCCGAAGCGTCTTTCTTTTGTAAAGGATGTCACAAGATCTTCCAGGTTGTAGCCGCGGTAATAAAGCTTGCCCGGGCAAGGAACCAGTTCGTCATCATCGATCGTATAGGACTTAACTTCTGCAATCTCCGTCAGTCCGGTCAGAACACCTCGTCCGCTGATGTCACGCAGTCCGCGCTTGACGTTGTATCTCAGATAGAGTGTCGGGTCAATCTGATTGTTCTCCTGAACGATGTCTGCCATCTTTTCGATTTCCGGTGTGTTATCGGAAAACTCATATTTCTTTTCGGTTTCTTTTTTTGCAGCTGCCATATTTACCTGCTTTCTTCCTGATATTATCAGGCGGATATAATTAATTTCTTATACTAAATGATTGGATTTTTTTTGTCAAACAGATATAATGAATCAATCATGAAACGGATGAGTGCTGTATTTCCAATCACATGCATCCTTCTTGCTGCAGCAGGGGCGAGCGGCCTTGTCATGGACTTTATGCTGGCGGTGGAAAAGATGAAGGATATTGACTGCCCGAAATTTCTGGCAGTGCTTATCATTGTCATGGGACTTGCCTGGTCAGTCGCCGCGATCATCACGGGAATCAACGGATTTGCAGAAGCAAAACGGGTGATCCGTCTACAGCGGAGAAGAGCTCCGGCAGCAAGAAACAGTGCCAAACTGAATGGCCGTCAGCTGGCTGTGCGTGCCATTCTGATCATCGCTATCTGTGCAGTGGAGATCATTTTTGCACTGCTGACCGGATTAAAGACCGGACAGCTTTTATACTTTGTGATAGCAGGGCTCATCATCCCTTATCTTTTTATGATCAGCGGGAAGGCTAATATCGCATAGTTTGCCTGCATTCTTCTGAAAAAAACCAATATTTACAATTGAGAGAGTACTTTAAATATGCTATATTAACTATGTATGGATTTATTTGAGTATGCGCATCAGAATAAGCTGAAAGAAGAGGCTCCGTTAGCCTCCCGCATCCGCCCGCGGACCCTGGAAGAGTTCGTGGGTCAGACGCATATTCTGTCCAAGGGAAGCCAGCTGTACCGGTCCATTCAGGCTGATAAATTATCGTCTGTTATTTTTTACGGACCGAGCGGAACAGGAAAGACAACACTTGCCCGCGTGATAGCCAACACGACCAGTGCAGACTTCCGCCAGTTGAATGCAACAGTGGCCGGAAAGAAAGATATGGTGGATGTGGTAGAGCAGGCAAAAGTGACGCGCGGAGCATATGGCCGCAAGACGATCCTGTTTATCGATGAGATCCACCGTTTTAACAAAGCACAGCAGGATTATCTGCTTCCGTTCGTAGAAGATGGAACGGTGATCCTGATCGGGGCCACGACAGAAAATCCGTACTTTGAGGTGAACAGCGCTCTGATCAGCCGCTCCATGATCTTTGAATTAAAACCTCTGGAATCATCCGAGATCAGGCAGATCGTCCAGACGGCACTCACAGATTCAGAGAGGGGCATGGGCATGTACCATGCATCTATCGATGAAGATGCATTGGATTTTATCAGTGATTTTGCTGGCGGAGATGCCCGGGTCGCATTAAACGCGATAGAGCTGGCTGTTCTGACAACGGAACCTGAGGATGGAAAGATCCATATCACTTCTGCAATTCTGGAACAGTGTGTCCAGCGGAAGAATGTCCGTTACGATAAAAACGGAGACAATCATTATGATACGATCTCCGCATTTATAAAAAGTATGCGGGGAAGCGACCCGGATGCAGCCATCTACTATCTGGCAAAAATGCTATACGCCGGAGAAGACGTGAACTTTATTGCCAGAAGAATTATGATCTGTGCTGCAGAAGATGTAGGCTGTGCGGACCCGAGAGCCCTGCAGGTTGCAGTCGCTGCACAGCAGGCAGTGCATGTGATCGGTATGCCGGAGGCAAGGATCATTCTGGCAGAGGCCGTTCTGTATGTTGCAGGTGCACCAAAGAGCAATTCCGCGGTGATGGCTATTGACAAAGCAATGGAAGTGGTGCGGACCACAAATGTGAAAACGGTACCGCCGCATCTGCAGGACGCACATTATGACGGCGCCGGAAAACTGGGACACGGAGAAGGCTACCTCTATGCACATGATTTTCCGGAACATTATGTAAAACAGCAGTACCTTCCGGATGAACTGTTAGGCGAGACCTTCTATGAGCCGGGTACGCTGGGTTACGAGAAAACAATGAAGGAAAGACTGGACAGACTGAGGAACCGGGATCATTAACAGAGAATGAACGATATACTGGAAAAAGCCCTTCAGCTGGGTCAGAACAAAAAAATAGCGACAGAGGAATATCTGGTTGCCACCGGAGAAAAGGAAGCAGCTTCTTTTTCTGTTGCACCGGAAATGATCGCCGTTTCAAATATTACGGAAAACACGGTCGTGAAGCTGGATATGAAGATCGAGGAACCGGGCTACTTTGAAGTAGAGGCTATCGTTCCGGAATCTTTTATCATGCCGGGTAAACGGATCATCACCAGCGAAGACTTTGTCGGAGGCGTTTACTATTTTCCTATTACGATCGTAGAAAGCCGCCTGCATGCCGGGAAAAACTATTCCCAGATCATACTGCGCTCTTCCACACAGGAGTTTAAGATTCCGGTTGTGGTCAACATCAAAGTGAAAAGTGCACTGGATCATCGTAATCCACGGAAAAAACTCTCCGCTTTGCTGCATCTTTACCTGGACTATAAAAAAGGTCTGATCGATGCTTATGACTGGATGGAGAAATCCAATGCGATTATTGGTGATGAAAGCGGGAACGATCGTATCTCCATGTTCCTGATGCTGTATCAGGCACAGATGTATATTTTGCTGCAGCAGTATACGAACGCTGCAAATATTCTGGAATTCATGGCGGAACAGATCGCCAAACTTCCGGAAACAGACTATGAACTGGTCTGCTATTTCTATTATGTGGAATGTCTCTACGACAGAGATGAAACCCAGCTCGAGGAGGCAGTCCGCCGCGTGAAAGCGGCTTATCGCATCTATCCAAGCTGGAGGATCTTATGGGTCCTTGTCAATCTGGATGAGACCTATAACCGGCAGCAGGGACTGAAATTAGATTCCCTTCTGGACTGCTTTGAGCAGCTGCGCTGCAACAGCCCGATCATGTATCTGGAAGCCCTGGAGGTATTCCGCCGGAGCCCGCAGTATCTTTGTGATGCATCGGATTTTGAACTGCAGGTACTTTATTTCGGCGCAAAGTCAGATTATGTAAATGCAAATCTCTGCAGCCGTTTTGCAGAACTGCTCTTAGAGACAGAAGAACGCTCTCTCCTTAAGATCAATCTGCCTCTGGCGATCCGCATCCTGAAATTGGTATATGCGCGCTTTAAGACACGGAATATCCTGATGGCATTGTGCCGTCTTCTGGTCCTGCAGCGCAATAAAGCCGGAGAGAATCATGCGTACTATGCAGAAGCTCTGCGGGAGTATGTGGATAACATTCCTGATCTGTTCCGGTATTATCTGGAATCGATCAATGAAGATAATTACGACGTGATCCCTACCAAAACGATGGAATCCGTCTTTGAGGATCCGCAGAAATATGAAGCATATCTGCCATATTTCTATGCGAATATGATCAGCAATAAAGAAAAATATCCGGATTATTATCGAGCAAATCTTGGCGCGGTCGTGACGTTTGCGGAAAAGCAGATCCAGCGCGGTGCTGAGAGCAAGCACATGGTGATCATTTATAAAGATATCCTGGAGAACCACCTCCTGACGCATACCATCCAGAAAGGACTCTTTGAGGTACTGGCTGCCAGAGAGATCGTTTGTCATTCTCCGCGGATGACGAGCGTTATGGTGATCCATAATGAATTGAACGTTTATCAGGACGTGATCCTGAAAGACGGCAAGTGTCTGGTGCGGATCTATTCCGGCAGCGCGATCATTCTGTTCAAGGATGCACGCGGGAATATCTATTCCAATATCCAGTATGAGATGAACGAACTGATCAATCAGAAAGAGTATATCGATCTGTGCATCAATGGTGTGCCGCTGAATGATTACATGCTGATGGAAGATACCCTTCCGCTGACCCGTGCTTATAAAGATCCGGTGGAGATCCTGCATTATCTGACACATCATCTGAAAGGATCTGATTTTAGAGTATCCTATATTCAAAAGCTCCTCAATGATACGGTCCTGTATTTCTCACGGAATACAAAAGAGCAGGAAGTTTACGATGAGCTGATCGGATTCTTTAAATTCGATCTTGCGCCGGAGACCCGCGGCAAGCTGATCGATATTATGATCGAGCGGTCTCTTTATAAGGATGCATATGACGAGATCGAAAAGGGCGGTTTTGAATACGTGGATGAAAACAGCATTGCGAAACTGTCCAAGGTGCTGGTGAGTGTCAGCAACTACGAGGAGGACCCTCTCCTTCTGCAGATGTGCGAGCAGAGCTTTGTGAAGACCACCTTTGACCGGGAGATCTTTGAATATCTGCTGCGCCATTACAATGATAAAACAGAAGTTATGCTGGATCTTTACCGCGCCGGCAATGCGTATGGCATTGAAGATGCAACGCTTCCGGAGCGGATCTTAAGACGGACGCTCGAAACACATGAGACGAGCGAACTGATCCCGCAGCTTTTCGCCAAATACTATGAGAAGGGCACAGATGAAAAACTGAAAAAAGATTATCTGAATTACCGCGCCGCCCGCTATTTCTATGATCAGGATGAGAAGAATACAGACTTCTTCAAATATATTGAAAGCGGAATGGCATCTGGTGTCAGCTATAATCTGATCACGGAGATCAGTTATCTGAAATATATGTCCGACAAGGATCTTTCCAGCCTTAACCGGCTGTCACTGATCGAAGAAAAACTGAAAAACTTTGCCAGCCGTTCTATTATGCTGGAAGAGTTTAAACAGTTTAAACGGTATTTTACACTTCCTGCAGTACTGGCAAATTCTGTGATCATTACATCCTTTGGACATCGCGGGGAAGTAACATACTGGATCACGGGCAATGCTGATTCCAGTATGGAAAAGACAGAGAGTATGAATGAGATCGTGGATGGTTTCTTTGCAAAATACATTACGCTGTTCTACGGTGAGAGCGTGACGTATTCCGTAGATGGCGGGGAAACCGTTACTGTCCGTTATGAGGATCTGGATATCGTACATGACGAGTCCCGTTACTCTACGATCGATACCCTGATCCGTATGGAAAAGGAAGGCAGCAGGGAAGAACTGAACGAAGCAGCAAGAGATTATTTTGTAAAGAGTGAATTGATCGACAGGTTATTCTGATGGAAAAACAGGGACTGATCATTGGGATCGATTATACAAAAGAATACTGCCAGGCGAGCTATTACTCTTATCGTCATAACCAGCCGGAGTCTGTGGCTTCAGGAACAGAGACCATGCGTTATCTGATCCCGACTGCGTTGACCTTTGATAAGAGTAATGAGGAATGGCTGATCGGTCAGGCTGCGATCGATTATGCAAAGAAAACAGGAGAGTATCTGTTTGAAGATCTTCTGGATAACTGCTTCCTGAATGAAACATGCTATATCAACGAGAAAGAGTATTCCTATACACAGCTGCTGGCTGTTTACTTTGGTAAGATTATTGAACTGACGCAGGTTACGACCTCGATCATGAGTATAGAGAATATCACGGTGAATCTGCGGGAGGTCAATTATGATATCCGCAGCATACTTTATGAAGTGTTCCGTCTGCTGAAACTTCCGGCAGACAAGATCAAACTACAGTCCTGCGCAGAGAGCTTTGTCTATTATGTGCTGGAAGAAGACCGCAGTATTTGGGAAAAAGGAGCACAGCTGTTTGATTTCTCCAGAGATGGTTTCTTTGAAAAACAGCTGAGTGTGCAGAAAGGTCCGGAAGGGGATCTGGTCTATGTGTTTGAAAAAACGCACGATGAGTTCTCCTACCAGGGGCTGGAAAACTATTCATATATAGATCATCTGGATGAGCAGTTAAAAGAACTGATCCAGGAGATCCTGCAGGAGAACCCGATCTCCAGTGTTTATTTTACCGGGGAAGGATTCAATGAACTGTGGTTCGTAAAGACTCTGCAGGAAGTTTCCGAACGTGCCCGCGCATTCAAGGGAAATAATCTGTATGCCAAAGGTGCATGTCTGTCCGGAGTCCGCAGAGCAGATGAAAAGCTGAAAGATTACAACATTATCTGTGACGGACGGACGAAAGCCACCATTGCAGTGGAAGCTGTCTATAAAGGAAGTCCGTGCATACTGAATCTGAGCAAAGCACCGGTCGATTATTATGACGCCGGCCTGGTCACGGATTTTATTCTGGATAATATTACAACGATCCGGTTTTATGTTACCTCTCTGGTCAGTAGAGAGAGGACCTTTGTGGATTTTGATCTGAGCAGTTTTCCGGAACGGCCAAATAAGACCACCCGGGTAGAGATATCGATCCACTATTTCAATGATTGTGAGTGTGAGATCTCTGTAACTGATAAAGGGTTCGGAGAGTTTTTCAAGGGCAGCGGCGAAAAAGTCGTCAAACGCCTGAATATGGAAGGGTACGTGTAAATGGCACTGCAGGTTTGCGGAAGACAATCGAATCATCCATTTTATATCAAGGCGCTGGATCAGAACGTCTATTCTCTGGAGGAGATCAACTACTTTATCTACAACCACATTAATCTCGTCTACAGGGATTTCTTCAGCGAGACGTTATTTGAATACATTGATATTGAACTGGGGCATAAGGATATCGCGGATAAACTTCGTGAGATCGCAGATAATGACGGAACGGTGCAGGATTTTATTAAATGCATCCTGAATGAAAGTTATTATTATTCCGGCTTTGAGTTGGGCAAGATCGCGAATGCTGTCATGAATATTGATAACATGAGCAACGCAGAGCGGATCAAGATCGAGGGAGATGCTTATTACAAAGCAGGCAAACTGGAAGATGCGCTGAATGTCTATTTCGATATCTTAAACAACATGGACAATGATGAAGTTATGCCGGAAGCATTTTACGGCAGAGTCGCTTATGCCATAGGCGTGATCTATGCCAAGATGTTTATGAGTAAAAACGCCAACAGCTATTTTGCTCGCGCGTATGAAATATATCCGGATCCTCTTTATGCGAGGTCCTGCGTATATATGGCTCTGGTCAATAATGATGAAGAAGAGCTTTTAAAGACCATCATGCGGTATCATATTTCGGATGATACCCTGGAGCGTATCCGCAAACGAGTCGGCGCCCTGCGCCGGGAGATTGAAACGAGTGATGAAACACTATTGTTTATCCGTAATTTTGAAAACGGAAATAACAGTGAAAAAATAATAGACGATTGGAAAAAAGACTATCATGAAAGAATTAGCTAAAACCTACAACCCAAAAGAGATCGAGCAGGTGATCTATGACCGCTGGCTCGAGAAGAAATATTTTCATGCGGAAGTGGACGAGAGTAAAAAACCGTTCACCATTATTATGCCGCCTCCAAACATCACCGGACAGCTCCACATGGGGCATGCCCTCAATAATACACTGCAGGATATCGTGATCCGCCAGAAAAGAATGCAGGGCTACAATGCTCTGTGGCAGCCTGGATGCGACCATGCCAGCATTGCAACTGAAGTTAAGATCATTGAGACTCTGAAAAAAGAAGGGATCCATAAAGAGGACCTTGGCAGAGAAGGTTTTTTAAAGCGTGCCTGGGAATGGAAAGAGGAGTACGGCGGACGTATTGTTACACAGTTAAAGAAACTGGGCAGCAGTGCTGACTGGGACAGAGAGCGCTTTACGATGGACGAAGGTGTTTCCAACGCCGTTCTGGATGTCTTTATCAAAATGTATGAGAAAGGCTGGATCTATAAAGGAACCAAGATCATCAACTGGTGTCCGAAATGCCAGACCTCTGTCAGTGACGCAGAAGTAGAGCATAAAGACACACCGGGTAAATTCTGGCATATCAACTATCCGATCAAAGACGAAGATACTTTTATTGAAATTGCTACGACCCGTCCGGAAACCATGCTGGGCGATACAGCAGTCATCGTTCACCCGGATGATCCGCGTTATCAGAGATTTATCGGCAAGACATGCATCCTGCCTCTGGTTGGAAGAGAAATGCCTATCATCGCAGATCCGTATATTGATCTGGAAGTGGGAACCGGTGCTATGAAGGTTACCCCGGCCCATGACCCGAATGACTTTGAATTAGGCAAGCGTTACGGACTGGAAGAGATCTGCGTCTTTACGGATGACGGTTATATCAATGAAAACGGCGGAAAATATGCCGGACTTTCCACCATGGAATGCCGCGATAAGATCGTGGAAGATCTGGAAGCAGAAGGCCTTCTGGTGAAGGTGGTGGATCATGAGCATTCTGTAGGCTATCATGATCGGTGCTCCACGATCATCGAGCCGATGATCAAAGAACAATGGTTTGTAAAGATGGACGAGCTGATCAAGCCGGCCATCAAAGCGGTGGATGAAGGAGAAGTGAAACTGATCCCTCCGCGTATGAGCAAGCTTTACCATAACTGGACAGACAATATCCGTGACTGGTGTATCTCCAGACAGCTCTGGTGGGGTCATCGTATCCCGGCTTATTACTGTGAAGACTGCGGAGAGATGGTCGTTTCCAAAACTGCACCGTCAGAGTGTCCAAAATGTCACGGCAAATCCTTCCATCAGGATGAGGACTGTCTGGATACCTGGTTTTCCTCTGCTTTATGGCCGTTCAGTACGTTAGGCTGGCCGGAAAAAACAAAAGATCTGGAATACTTCTATCCGACAAATCTTCTGATCACGGGCTATGACATCATCTTCTTCTGGGTTATCCGTATGATCTTCTCCGGCTACGAGCAGATGGGCGAAAAACCGTTTGACACAGTGCTCTTTACCGGACTGGTCCGAGATGAGCTGGGACGTAAAATGAGTAAATCACTTGGCAACGGTATTGATCCGCTGGAGGTGATCGATCAGTATGGCGCCGATGCACTGCGCTTTACGCTTGCTACCGGCAATACGCCTGGCAATGACATGCGTTTCTATTTTGAACGTGTAGAGGCCAGCCGGAATTTTGCCAACAAGATCTGGAATGCTTCCCGGTTTATTCTGATGAATATGCCGGAAGAAGGGATCAAAGACTTTGACTACGTACTTCTGACGGATGCGGATAAGTGGATCTTATCCAAGGCCAATAAACTGGCTAAAGAAGTGACGGAGAACATGGATAAATATGAGATCGGTATTGCTGCCGATAAGCTGTATGCTTTCATCTGGGAGGAATTCTGTGACTGGTACATTGAGATGGTGAAACCTCGGCTGTATGATACCTCGGATGAGGGCGCAGATTCCAAAACAGCTGCATTATATACGCTGCAGAAAGTTCTGCTGATGTCCTTAAAACTCCTGCATCCTTATATGCCGTTTGTGACAGAGGAAATCTATACCACGCTTAGGACCTGCGTTCCGGAGGAGAATCCGGAAGAGTCTATCATGATCTCCAAATGGCCGGAATACAGCGAGGCTCTGTGCTTTGAGGATTCCGAGGAAGAGATCGAGCTGATCAAAGAAGCCGTTCGTGCAATCCGTAACGGACGTTCCGAGATGAATGTACCACTGGGCAAAAAGGCTCATGTGTTTGTGGTCAGTCAGTCAGAAAAGGTGCGCAGCATCTTTGAGAAGGGAAAATTATTCTTCAGTGTTCTGGCTAAAGCCAGCGAAGTGCATATTCAGGAAGATCATCAGGGAATCCCGGATGATGCCATGAGTGTTTCCCTGGCAGAAGTCACCTGCTGCATCCCTTTAGAGGATCTGATTGATAAAGACAAAGAAAGAGAACGTCTCTTGGGCGAGCAGAAACGGTTAGAGGGAGAGCTGAAACGTGTCAATGGTATGCTTTCCAATCCGAACTTTGTGAATAAAGCACCGGAGGCAAAGATCAAAGAAGAGCAGGAAAAGAAAGAAAAGTATTCCCGCATGATGGAGCAGGTCACTGCACAGCTTGCGAAATTAGGAGGCTGATCACTATTCTCCATAAAGAAGGGTTTTCTGGCCCTGTTTGATGAAACGAATGCCGCCGCCGTCTTCCGTTTTTGCGGAAGCCGCGGTGGCTTCTTTTATTTTCTCCTTCAATGAAAAAAGTTTGCTGTTTTCAACTGGAAGTGTAAATGTAACAGTCTCTTCATAAAGAGTCGATAGAGGAGAAATATCATTTTGTGAAAAAAGGTACTGTAGTTTTCCCAGATAATTATAGTCACATTGAACAACAAGTTTTTGTCCGACTAAAAGAGTTCCTATCAGACCATTTTCTTTCGCATCCGCCACTGCCAGTGCGGCAGACTGTCCGTAAGCTCTGGCCAGGGGACCTGCGCCTAAAAGGATCCCGCCAAAATAACGGGTCACAATGAGAACACAGTCTGTCAGATGGTTGGCAAGCAGAACATCTAAGATAGGACGTCCGGCAGTCCCGGAAGGTTCTCCATCGTCCGAAAAACGCTGTATGGATGCGTTTTCTCCCACAATATAAGCATAGCAGTTATGACGAGCGTCATAATACTGCTTGCGGATGCCTTCTATATAAGAGATGGCCTCTTCTTCCGAATGGATGGGGTGGAGCTGCGCGATAAAGCGGGAACGCTTTTCGGTCAGTTCACCGGATGCATCATCTGTAATTATACGAATTTCGTCCTGCATAGCTTCACAAAACTGTCACATAAAAAACACGTTTTTCCTGTATCATAATAGCATCTTTTTCGTAACAATTGTAACAAAAACGTAATGGTTGGATTTTTGACATTCATAGGGCATTGATGTATAATTTTTCATTGTATATGCTTCGCAAGAGGCGTATTCCTAATGCAATAACAGTTCACAACAGGTACAAGGACTATAAAAGAGGATAAAGTATGAAACTGAATTCAGATGAAGTAAGGGAAAAACAGAAGAACCTTTCATCGAAAAAGAAGAAAAAGAAAACAAGTATCGTTGTCCGGATCATTCGCTGGGTCCTTTTAACGATCCTTTCGATCATCTGTATCGCCGCCTGCCTGGTGATGGGTGTGGTCGTTGGTATTGCCAAATCCACACCGGCACTGGAAGAGATCCAGGTTGCTCCGACACAGTATCCAACCACCATCCTGGATACAAATGGAACAGAGATCCTGAAACTTTCAGCAGCCAGCGCTAAGAGAATCGAGGCTTCTTTGGATGAGGTTCCGGAGACCTTAAAATGGGCCTTCATCGATCTGGAAGACGAACGTTTCTATACTCATAAAGGTATTGACTTAAAGGGTATCGGCCGTGCAGCTTATCAGACACTCACACAAGGGTCTACACAGGGTGGTTCTACGATCACGCAGCAGCTGATCAAGAACAACGTGTTTGAGACTGGTGGATTTGAGCGGAGCAAAGGCTCTCTGATCAGACGTAAGATCCAGGAACAGATCCTGGCACTTGGTCTGGAAAAGAAGATGAGCAAGGATGAGATCCTGATCAACTATCTGAACACTATCAACCTTGGCGGAGGTAACTATGGCGTGAAGATGGCGGCAAAATATTACTTCAACCGTGATCTGAGTCAGCTGACCGTTGCACAGTGTGCCGTGATCGCTGCCATTACGCAGAACCCGTCCGGAAATAACCCGGCAAGACATCCGGAAGAAAATCGAAGAAGAATGGAGACTTGCCTGGAATACATGAAGAAGAACGGACATATCACGCAGAGCGAGTATGATGAGGCTATGGCGGAAGATGTCTACGCAGGCGTTTCTGAAAATGCTGCATCCAATGGCAACCCGCTGTATTCCTACTTTGTAGACTCCCTCGTGGATGATCTGATCGAAGATCTGCAGAAAAAGGCAGGCTTCACTTATGCGCATGCATACAATCTGGTCTACACCGGCGGCCTGACCGTTTATTCTACACAGGATCCGGTGATCCAGGAGATTGTAGACCGCGAAGTCAACAACTGGGATAACTATCCGGGTTGGACCACTTACGGCATCAGCTGGGATCTGACGATTGAGCGTGAAGATGGTACAAACGAGTACTTTAACCAGAGATCCATTGTCCGTTGGATGGAAGATGTGGTACAGAATTACAACTTCTATGACAACACACTGGAAGCATGGACCTATAAGAATGACTACGGTTCCACTGAAGAAGCGGATGAAGTCATAGCAGCCTTTAAAGAATATGTTTCCAAGCCGGGCGACACGATCACCTATGAGCAGGTCTTTTATACACTGCAGCCTCAGGTATCCTTTACCGTCATGGATTATACTAACGGCCATGTGCTTGCACTTTGCGGCGGTCGTGGAGAAAAGACCCAGAACCTGACATTGAACCGTGCGGTAGATACAACCAGACAGCCGGGATCCTGCTTCAAGGTCCTTGCAGCATATGCACCGGCACTGGATGCAGCAGGTTATACGCTGGGTACAGCAATCGATGACTCTCCGTTCCATTACGGCGGAAATATCAACCGTGACGTCCACAACTGGTGGGGCGATGCCTACCGTGGCCTCTCTACTGTACGTGAAGGAATCCGGGATTCGATGAACGTCCTGGCAGTTAAGACGCTTTATGATATCGGAGAAGATCTGAGTATTCAGTACTTACAGAATTTTGGCTTCACCACGATCGACCCGGTTATGGATGCCGGTGTTGCAACTGCTCTTGGTGGTATTACAAATGGTATTACCAATAAGGAAATTACGGCTGCATACGGATCGATTGCTAATAAAGGTGTGTATAACGAGCCGGTTCTTTATACCAAGATCGTGTCAATGGACGGCACAGTCCTGCTGGATAATGTTCCGGAGACACATACGGTATTGAAAGAGAGTACGGCCAGCCTTCTGACCAGCGCGATGTTAGACGTTGTAAACGGCGGTACCGGTTCTGCAGCAGCTCTGTGGACTACACAGGTAGCCGGCAAGACGGGAACCACATCAGATGATAAGGACCTTTGGTTCTGCGGATTTGTTCCGAATGGATATGCCGCATCTATCTGGACCGGTTATGATGAAAACGTTTCTATTACATGGGGCGGTGTCTATCATGAGTATCTGTGGGCAACCATCATGAGCCAGGTTCTTGCAGCAAAAGAGAGAGAGGGCGGCTGGTTTGAAATGACAGGCGGCATTGTCCAGGCAACTATCTGCAAGAAATCCGGTAAGATCCCGAATGGATCCTGCGGTGGTGATGCGGGATGCGTTATCACAGAATACTTTGCAGAAGGAACTGTTCCAAGTGCAGCCTGCGATGTACATACGACTGCCCGTGTCTGTGCGGAGTCCAAACTGCTTCCGAACGAATACTGTCCGAAGGTTATTGATATGGTCTGTCGTGTAAGACCGATGGATGTTACCGGCAGCGAGCCAAAGGGTACGACCGAAGACAGCAAACTGGCTCCACCAACAACGACCTGTAATATCCATAACGCGGAATGGGAGTCCAAGAGCCGTGAGGAGGAGTCCAGGCGGAAAGAGGAAGAGGAGTCCAGGAAGAAGGAAGAAGAAGAGCAGTCCAGGAAGGATGAAGAAACCAGAGATGATGATTAATTCTCTCGATCTACAAAGATGAACATACAGGCGCACCGCAATGGTGCGCCTGATAAATAAAAAGAGTCTGAGAAAAAAGGAGACAATTATGGCAATTTTTAAGGGAGCAGGCGTGGCAATGGTCACACCGATGAAAGAAAACGAGGATATCAATTTCGAGAAGATCGAGGAACTGGTGGAATTCCATATTAACAATGGAACCGATGCCATTATTGTCTGCGGAACCACAGGCGAGCCGTCCACCCAGAGTGTGGAAGAGCATATGGAAGCAGTCGGCTGTGCCGTGGCTGCAGCCAAAAAACGTATTCCGATCATCGCCGGATGCGGTTCCAACAACACACGTACAGCAGAGGAGACCAGCACGACCTCCCAGAAACTGGGCGCAGATGGTCTGTTAATGGTCACTCCTTACTACAACAAATGCACACAGAAAGGTCTGATCGAGCATTATGTCCGCCTGGCAAAAGGCGTTGACCTGCCGATCATCTTATACAATGTACCAAGCCGGACAGGTGTGAACATGCTTCCGGAAACTGCAGTGACATTGGGCAAGATGTGCGAGAATATCGTGGCTGTAAAAGAGGCCAGCGGAAACATCTCCCAGATCGCACAGCTGGCAGCTCTCCTGCAGGAAGATCCGGTTATGGATATCTATTCCGGCAATGATGATCAGATCGTACCGATCATGTCTCTGGGAGGTATTGGCGTTATTTCTGTTCTGAGCAATATCGCTCCGCAGCAGACGCATGATATCTGCCAGGCTTTCCTTGATGGTGATCTGGATAGGAGCAGAAGGATGCAGCTGGAAGCGCTGGATCTGATCAATGCCCTGTTCTGTGAAGTCAACCCGATCCCGGTCAAGACAGCTATGAATCTGATGGGCATGGAAGTTGGTCCGTTGAGAAGCCCTCTTTGCTCCATGGATCCTAAGAATGAAGAGCGTCTGCGCAAAGCCCTTACCGATTACGGTATCCAGCTGGCAAAATAAAACGGAGGAATTCGTTATGATCAACGTTTTGATTCACGGCTGCAACGGAAGAATGGGAAATATGGTCAGTACACTCTCGGCTAATTATGAAGAGATTCATATCGCTGCCGGAGTAGACAGAGCCGATACCCCGGATGGAGGAAAATCCTACCCGATTTACGAATCATTAGCAGATGTGAAAGAGAAAGCAGATGTTATCATTGATATCTCCACCGCAACTGCTATGGATGGATTGTTTGCTTATATCCGGGAGACAAAGATCCCTGCTGTGATCTGTACGACCGGTCTGAGCAAAGAACAGGAAGAGGAAATCGACTCTCTCTCAAAAGAAGTGCCGATCCTGCGCTCCGGCAATATGTCCATGGGTATTAACACCTTGCTAAAGGTGATCAAAGATATCAGCAAAACACTGACAGGAGCCGGTTTTGATGTAGAGATCGTAGAAAAGCATCATCGGACCAAGGTGGATGCGCCAAGCGGAACGGCCATTATGCTGGCCGATGCCGTAAAGGAAGGCACACAGGAAGACTATGATTATGTCTATGGCCGGAAGGAGCGGCGCAGTGTGCGTCCGCAGAATGAGATAGGCATCAGCTCTGTACGTGGTGGAACGATTGTTGGAGAGCATGAGGTGATCTTTGCCGGTACGGATGAAGTCATTGAGATCCGCCATACGGCTTTCTCCAGGGCAGTGTTTGCCAACGGTGCATTAAATGCAGCCCTCTTCCTTTCGCAGCAGAAGGCAGGTCTTTATTCCATGTCAGATGTGATTGGATAATTAGTTGATATTTGTTTTATAGAGTTTAAAGTCAGAGCCATTGCAGATGAGTTCAAAATCCTCCGGAAGAGAACCTGCCATGGCTTTTTCTTTGTCTGCTGGGATTGCTACGTAGTTGATCCCCAGGAACTTTACCTCTCTGTGTACATAGTCCGGTGTGATGTTCTGATAAGTATAGAGAGAGTTGTACAGAGCATTCAGACGGGAATACTCATATTTCGTCTGATACTGCATGTAGTTGTTGGAAATATAGACATAATAGATCAAAGAGATATCCTTATATTGTCTTAACTCGCGGGAAAGATCACGCGGCATCAGAACAATACGCTCTTTCATCAAATCCCTGATCTCATCTTCGGTCAGATCTGGATCGAGCGCAATGACATCTTCTTCAATCGCATTAGCTATTTTTATGGTATCTGCAGATACTTTCTGCGGATTATCAAAAGATTCAAAAACATCTTCATCCAGGAAAATATTATGGCCTGAGATCAGCAGGACAAAACTGATAAAGATTACCAGGGTAGACTGCAGCAGCTTTTTGGCTGGCAGCATACAGAGTGCGGAAAAACCTGCTGCGATCACAATATTGGTCTGCAGAAGCCAGAAGACGCGCCAGTAAACGCCAACTCCTGTGATATAGCTTTCTACATACGGCATCGTAAACGGATTGATAAACAATACGATCAGGACAGCGGTAGCGATCAGGAAGAAGAAACGTAGTGGATTATCTTTCTCTTTTTCATCTTTAAACCGGATCGCCAGGATCACGATGGCAATGATCAAAAAGAGCGGCGCCAGATTCCATCCATAGTAGCGTGTTGCCAATTCATAGAAGGAACGCGCATTCACTCCCGTCCCTTCGCTTAAGGAATCGAGCGATCCGGCGGAAATCAGCAGATAGATCTTCCAGAGCACAAACGGTGTGATGCCTGCTGCAGGAATAAATAGCTTAAAGAACTCTTTCCATTTTCGAACGATGATCAGAAATGCTAATGCATATACAGCGTACAAAACCGGAGCCAGATAAGTTCCAACCGTGGAGGCTGCCTGGCTTGCCAGCAATATTGCAAACAGATAGAAGATATTAGGCAGCGATACTTTCTTTGCTTTTAGTATTCGAATAAACAAATAGAGCAGCAGCGGCAGGAAAAGGTTAGCCAGAACAGCCTTGCCCTGCCAGATCCTTAGGATCAGGAAAGCTCCGGAATCATAAGTGGAAGGACCGCTGACCAGGTTTAAAAAGGCACCGAACAAAAGGAACAGAAAAGAGCGGTCTTTGCCAAATTCCCGTCCGATCATGTACAGGACCATATAATGCAGCAGGATCAGGAAGACCGGGATGACGCTGTGGCAGAGGATCGCCGGTTCAGTTAAAAACAGCTTTGATAAAACAGCAAGAAATGCCTCCCAGCTGACCAGCAGATAAGTGGAAGGGAAAACACTTCCTTCCATTCCGCTGGCCGGAAGAGTATTCATCATAACGTTCCGGTTCAGGAATGTGACGCTTTCTGCAATATAAAAATTATCATCTACGTTATAGGATACATGCACAATGACCATTGAACACTGCCAGATGATCAGGGCAATAGCGGCAAGCAGGATCAGATACTGCCACCACCTGCTCTTTGCTGTATCAAGGATGCTTTCTTTGAGCGTAAGGATATCTGACTTCAGAGGGATCCGTTTCTTCAGGAAGGAGAGAAGGCAGTAAGCAATACAGATCGCGATGACAGCGGATAAAAACAGCCAGTACAGAGAAATGAAAGGCCATTCATTATACATGAAAGGCAGGCTGATGATGTGGAAGAGGCAAAGGAGCGTGGTAAAACCGGAAAGGATCTTGGCTGCGATCCCGTTTTCGGCTTTAAAGAGCATATGAAGAAGATCCCCTGTTATGTAGCTGCAAAGCAAAAGCACAACAGGAGTGGTCCAAACAAGACTGCTCCAGAATAAAGTGTTCAAATCCGTGCTCCTGTATTCTAAATTTCTTCTTATTATAGCCCATGTTTTATAGGGCTTCAAATGGTTTGTATATTGGTGGCTTTTTAGCCTGAAATATGCTATCCTTACATCAAATGCGCCCATGCATTTTATTTCGTGATGCAAAAAACTAAAAAGGAGTCAGAAAAGCAAGTGAAAGAGCTCGAATATCCTTTTGACGGGGATTATCTCCTGAAGAAGAAAAAGTCCATCAAAAAGGAATTATTGAAGGACGAAACACCGCGGATCCAGAAGAAGATCGCCATTTTGGGCGGTTCTACCACAGCGGATATCGCACAGATACTGGACCTCTTTTTACTCCAGTATGGGATAGAAGCGTCCTTCTATGAAAGTGAATACAACAAGTACTATGAGGATGCGCTGTTCGGAAATCCGATTTTTGATGCCTTTGAGGCGGATGTTATTTATATTCACACCGGCATTCACAACATTACGGCATTTCCTGTGATGACAGACACGATTGAGCAAGTCGATGCAAAGCTGGAAGCAGAGTATTCGCGCTTCCTTGCAGTCTGGGAAAAATGCGCAGAAAAGAAAAACTGTGTCATCATCCAGAACAACTTTGAGTATCCGTCCTGGAGACTTCTGGGAAATAAAGATGCATCTGATCCGCATGGAAAAGTAAACTTCATTTCCAGGCTGAATCTGAAATTCGCAGAATACGCGCAGAAAACAGAAAACTTTTTCATTCACGATGTGAATTATCTGAGCGCAAGGTGCGGGATCGAAGCATGGGAAGATCCGTTTTACTGGAACATGTATAAGTACTGCCCTGCAGTCCCGCTGATCCCGGAACTGGCTTTCTCTGTTGCTAATATCATTAAGTCTGTTTACGGAAAGAATAAGAAAGCCCTGGTTCTGGATCTGGACAATACTTTATGGGGAGGCATTGTCGGAGATGACGGCCCGGAGAATCTTCAGATTGGCCAGGAGAGTGCTGTCGGTGAAACCTATTATGAATTCCAGCAGTATCTGAAAGCACAAAAAGAATTGGGAATCCTTTTAAACATCGACTCCAAAAATGAATATGAAAACGCCATCGCAGGCTTGAATTGCAAAGGCTCTGCGCTGACACCGGATGACTTTATTCTGATCAAAGCAAACTGGGAGCCGAAGGACCGAAACCTTCTGGCAATTGCACAGGAACTGAATCTGGGTGTGGATTCCTTTGTCTTTGTAGACGATAACCCGGCAGAGCGCATGATCGTCTCAGAGCAGGTGAAAGGTGTGGCCGTCCCGGAGATGGAATCCCCGGAGACCTATATCAAAACGATCGATCATTCAGGGTTCTTTGAAGTGACCAATTATTCTGCCGATGATGCCGGCCGCAATGAGATGTATAAAGCCAATATCCAAAGAGAACAGGCACAGGCCAGCTTTGCGGATTACACAGAATATCTGAAGAGTCTGGAAATGACGGCGGAGATCAAACCATTTGCAAAAGAGTATATTCCGCGGATCTCGCAGCTGACGAATAAGAGCAATCAGTTTAACCTGACAACTCTGCGCTGCTCCATCGCGGATATCGAAGAGATGGCAGCAGATGAAAACTGGATCACTCTTTACGGAAAACTGATCGATAAGTTTGGTGATAACGGAGTAGTCTCCATTCTTGCTGCAGAGATCAAACCGGAGGCCGTTAATCATCTGGGGAAAGAAGCCCATATCCGTCTGAACCTGATGAGCTGCCGTGTGCTGAAGCGGGATATGGAATTTGCCATGCTGGATGAACTGGTCCGGTGTGCCAAAGCGAAAAATGTGACAACACTGGTTGGACATTATCTGCCGACCAAGAAGAACGGTATGGTTGCCGAGCTCTATACCGATCTGGGCTTTACAAAAGAAAATGATATCTGGACACTGGATGTGAATTCTTATCAGGACCAGTGTCATGTAATAACGATCAACTGATCGGAGGTAACAATGGAAGAAAAGATTTATGAAACTTTGAATGAGATCTTTCAGGATGTCTTTGATGACGAGGACATCGTAGTGGATGCTGAGACAAATTCTGAAACGATCGAAGATTGGGACAGCTTAGAGCATATCAATCTGGTAGTTGCGATCGAGAAAGCATTTGGACTGAAGTTTTCCATGGACGAAGTAACAGGTATGAAAAACGTTGGTGAAATGGTAGAAATCATTAAGGCACGCGGAACCAAGCTGTAATGAAGAAAAACATTTTCAAAAACC
>JAGCAK010000004.1 GCA_017652745.1 Lachnospiraceae bacterium | reverse complement strand
AGATCACCAGCCGGATATAATCTGCGTTTTCAGAAAATAATGCAGAAGGATCATCGGAGGCAAACATCATGGCCAGATATTCGAACGGGTAATGAGCGTGAAACAGATTGGCAATTCCAAATTGAGGATCCCACATTTCCGGAGGCAGGTCAACTAATGAACCTTTTAAAAATTCACCCAGAAGAGAGCTCAGATATCTTTGCAGAGCCTTTAGCTCCATTCCATGCTCTTTGTCATGCCTGCCATAGTATGTCAGAGCTTTTAAAAGGACTGTCAGAGCGTCCATTGTCTCGTCGCTTTTTGACAGGACATCCAGGACTGCCGGCTGCAGGTACTGCTTATAGACAGACGGTTCCGGAAGCAGCATCAGCAGATAATCCATAATCGTCCTTAAATGGTTTGTGATCTCGGAATTTGTCAGCATCTTTGCTCCAAGCATTTCCTGGTAGAGTTTATCTGCCTGTTCCATTACAGGCCCGCAGTCAGAATCCGTCTCCATTGCTACCATATAGAGATCATTGCCATAATGCCCATAACTCCAGTCTTCCAGAGGAACCTTCGGAACAGGATCGTCTTTCTGCATGATGTTAAAGATATTTGGGTAAGGAGATGGCTCTCTTGTCGTACAAGGAGTTGCAAACGTATAGGCATAAACATCATCAAAAATGCCGGCATCTGTTAAATCTGCAGCTGTGATATTGGACGTGGCAGCCGCCCGGCTGAACCCTGCGATCCAGAGTTTTACAGGACCGTCAGCAGGATGCCGGTCCATATAATCGCGGATCGCTGCCTGAACCTTCTTTGATGCATCGTTGAAGCCTTCCGACCGGTCTTTATCGCCTACCGTCAGATTGCTGGCCCATTCTGCAGAATAGTTGCCTCCGCAAACTCCGCAGGCAAGGATGGTGGTATCATTGATCTTTTTTGTGGCAAGTCCATAGGCAATCGAATCTGTTTCCGGTTCCTTGCGGTAAGTTTCTGATTCTATTTCCCCAAATCCCATATCTTCAAAGAATTCGATCAGATAGTCGTCCTGTGCTTCCGGGTGTTCGATGTCGCGGAAAGAAGACAGGGCAAGTCCCAGGGAAAGCCTTGCAAAATTATGGTTGTATTGATCAGATGGTTGGGAAAAATAAGAATCCGAATAAGGGTACTCCCAGGAAACGTGTTTATAAAAAGTTATAAATTGTCCGGTAACATACCGGATATCTGTCCCTTTGTTTTCGTCAGCTCTGGTCTGTATGGATGCAGCCCCGCAGATCAGCAGAACAAAACAGAGCAGAATGCCCATTAGTTTTATAAGAGTCTTTCTCACCAGCAGTTTCCTTTCTGTAAAAATGATTAGTCGTTAATGGATCATTTTGCTTTTTGTGCCTTACAGTACCAGGTTTCTCATGACTTCCTGCAGATCATCGTATTCTTCAATATGTTTGAGCTGTTCCATGGCTTTCTCAATTTTATCAGATGGAAGGATGATCTGTGCATTGTTAAAGAATCTCTTATCCAGGTCTTCCTGTGTAATGCGGTATCCATCCTTGTTGGTGCCGGAAGAATAATCACATTCCGCAGTGTAAGTCTTGCCGTGTGCATCGATCTCCACCTTGGCATACCAGGACAGAGGATCCGTTTTTTTCTGCTCATAATAGCGCTCGGACCGCAGCATTTTGACTTTGCTCATAAAGCTGCGGATGCGAGGGTCTGTAAGCGCGGATTTATTCTGCCATGCCGGGCCTACTTCATAACCGTATAAAGCCATTGCTAATGTATACGGACCAGAGAACTGCGCATCCACCTGATTGCTGACTGCCATCTGGTCAGGATGGGCAACAAAGTCAGCGCTGTAGCAGCGGATCTCATCGATCTCGTTCGGCCCAAAGTGATATTCATCCATGAGCTTATAAAAGCAGTCCAGATCGGAATGCAGATATCTGCAAGCCGGATATGGCTTAAGACCCATCGTCAGCCATTTCCAGGTTTTCCCAATATCCCGGATCACCTCTTCCGGTTCCCAAACTCCCGGAATCCTGCAGTAGATGGCAGGGAAGCCATATTCACTGTCAAGCGTATAGGCATTACCCGTATAGCCAAGGGAGGCCAGCTGTGCAGCGCAGACGGCGGAGTGTGCCAGCCATGCTGCCGGGAAGTATTTGATCATTGTTTTAGGCATGGTGTTTTCCCAGTCTCTGCAGATAGGCAGAGAACAGATGCCGGCTGAAATGCCGATGCATTGGGCCAGCTGTTCACGGGAAAGGCCCAGCAGCATGCCGCATGCAACGGCAGCGCCAATGATATGTTCATTTGAATTACCAAAAACATCCGGAGTTTTGCCTGTTTCCGCCAGGCTTCTCCTCATGGCATTCATTAGGACATCAGAAAGCCGGATTGCAACTTCGCCGCCAACAGCAAGTGCTGTCAGCATTTCTTTGCCGGTGGAATGCTGCTGCTCTGCGATTGCCATAACAGCTGGCATCAGGATCGGAGGGATGTGAGGGACCGGATCGTAATCCAGACCATTCTGCAGTTCTCCGTTGGCCAGAGCAGCCGCAGCTGCACTGACTTTTTCTCCTGTGCCAAGAACGGTTGCTTCCGGAAATCCGCCCGTCATCTTGGCAAACTGTATACCAATCTTTCCTTTGTCAGATGCGATACCGCCCAGAGTGTTGCTGACTGCGTCAAAAAGCAGTGTCTTTGTGATATCGATGACTTCCTCAGGCAGGGTGTCATATGTGCGGTGTGCCTCTACAAAATCAAGAAGGGAATCTGTAACATTTACTTTATTTTCGCCCATTTTTCTTCTCCTTTAATACCTGCTTGAACTCTATATTAATAATAAATGAAGAGGGGATTATTTCAAGCAGAAACTTGCTTTGTTGCATGCCGTGGGATAGACTAAATACAAGTATTTTATGTTATGGGGGAAAGTTTTATGAAGTTAGAAGAGGCAAAATTAAGGCCGCCAAAAGCAACCGAACTCCTTTGTCACAATCTGGTAAATACAAAATTCGAAGACCTCAGTGAAGATAATGTGCGCATTTTCAAAGACAGACTGCTGGATATGACGGGCTGCATTTTTGGAGGAGCCATTGTTCCGGAAGATCAGTTTTTCATTCAGAAACTCATTGACTGGGGAGGCAGGGAAGAAGCACCACTTTTTGCAAGAGAAGGAAAGCTTCCGATGCCAAGCGCCGTCATGGCAAACTGCATCACTGCCAGAGCAAATGACTATGGCAGCATGTTTTTCCATATCAAAAACGACAAGATCGCTTCCCACGCCGGGGAGACGCTTATCCCGATGGGACTGACGCTGGCTGCCGCGCAGCCGACTTCTGGCAAACAGTTTATTACCAACAATGTGGCAGCAGAAGATGTGACGGCCAGGATCCTGTATACCCTGCCTGTCAGATGGCCGACTGACATGCTTATGGTATCTTCTGCAGCAGCGGCACTCGCTTCCCGTTATTATGAGCTGGATGAAGAAAAGACAAAGGCAGCACTAAGTTATGCGGCATTAAACTCCACCGATCCTGCGAACTCCTATTTTGATTATTGTCAGGATTTTAAATATCACAACGGTGCCGGCGCGCAGATGGGCATTCTTGCATGCGAGCTGGCCAAAGGCGGATGGAGGGGCCTGGAGGATCCTTTCTATGGGCATTGGGGACTGATCTCCATGCAGCTTCCTGTCAATGATGGAACCATCCTGCCGGATCTTTATAACGATGCTTTTGATGATGTGGGAAAAGTTTATTATACAGAGGCCAGCTTCAAACGAGGCCCGGGTGGAATTCCTACCTCGTCCGCTGCATCCTGCGGAAAAGGGGTACGCAGAAAGATAGAAGAGCACTACGGAACGTTTGATCCTGCGCAGATCAAGCAGTTCCATTTATACAGGACTACAAATATTGCGGATAATTATTACTGCAATCCGTTCAAGCTGAGGAATC
The DNA here is from genome assembly GCA_017652745.1 of Lachnospiraceae bacterium. Classification (GTDB taxonomy): domain Bacteria; phylum Bacillota; class Clostridia; order Lachnospirales; family Lachnospiraceae; genus RGIG5612. The sequence goes on along the minus strand of JAGCAK010000004.1, from coordinate 17,667 downwards.
ATACCAATGCGTTGTTCAGTTACCAGTTTGCAGCTTGCTGTGCAATGCTCAATGGGGATGTCAGCGTGGCCTATGTCCAGACGCCAGCAATCCTGGATGATCCATATCTGGTCCCTCTGACGGAGAGTTCCACCATGGGCACGTTCGAGGGGGAAGGAGATGCCAAGCTCATGAAAATAGTCGTTGAGATGAAGGATGGCAGTGTGTTTGAAGATATTGAGGATTATTCCTCTGCAATGCACACTTATCCGACGCGAGAGTTTTTGCTTGGCAAATTCTGGGATCAGTTTAACACGTTTGGAAAACTCCCGAAATCAACGGGAGAAAAGATCATTGAACTTGCGGATAGAATTGAAACCCTCACTGATATGAGAGAGTATACAGACCTGCTTGTTCTTTGAAGTGATAAAAGAACAATGGGTTCAATTCTTTAATGATGAATAAACGATCAGTTCTGCGGCTTTCTTCCGAAGATTATTCTCGTATTCTTCTTTTTCTACCAGCTGCAGAGCCCCAAACGGACAGATTCTGACACAGGCAGGCTCCAGACCGTGTCTGACACGGGTAAGACAGCCATCACATTTTTCCATTTTGCCTTCTTTGTTATAGGAAGGAGCGGCAAACGGGCAGGCCATTGCGCAGCTGTGACAGCCAATGCAGTTGGTATTATCGTAAATGGTAAAGCCCGTTTCCGGATCTTTTTTCAGGCAGCCCGAAGGGCAGGCCTGAATGCAAGGGGCATCTTCGCAGTGCATGCAGGCAAGAGACATGAACGTCATCTTATCCTCAGGATTTGGACCGGATTCCAGGGTAAAGCATTGGCGGAAAGGACGATCGCCTGCGGTGACATCAATATCATTCTGATCCATGCAGGCAACAGCGCATGCAGAGCAGCCTACACATTTTCTTTTATCCAGAATAAACATATAACTCATGACTCTACCTCCGCTTTTTCAATATTACAGCGCAGCTGTTTAAAACCCGGGAATCCCGAATACGGATCCAGGAATGTATTTGGCAGCAGTAAGTTGACATTTGCTTCTTCGTATCCGTGATATAGATTGACCTGACCCAAAAGTGCAATGGCAGACAGGTTCGCTTTCACTTTTATCTTATTGGTTGCAGAACTCAGATAAACCTCATCTCCCTGTTCGATATTGAGACGGGCAGCATCTAATGGGTTGATATCTGCCATGACCTCCGGACGAAGACTTCTAAGCCACGGAACTTTGTGGAGATGGGAATGGATCGCATTTGCCTGCCGTCCGCCGGAAACAAGGGTGAACGGAAATTCTTCCGGAGACTCCTCCCCAAAACCGCTGTACCACTTAGGCAGCGGATCCAGATTGTGAGAGGCAGCATATTTTGCGATCACCTCGCTGTAAAGTTCGATCTTTCCAGATGGTGTTTTTAATGGTTTGGATAAAAACGGATCCCGCTGCACGCGTTCTACCGGAACCTGCTTTGCTGCCGCTTTGGCCTGATCCAGATCGACTGGGGTTTCCCGGAAGATGTGTTTGATGCAGGCGTCGTAGCCGGATTTTAAGAGGTCATCATTCAGGTTCAGTGCTTTTGCGACACCGGCCATGATGGTAACGTCATCTTTGCTTTCATAAAGAGGTTCGACAGCAGGAGAACTGTAGAAGATACAGCCATTGCCGTTTGCCTTGACTTCACTTCGCTCCATGGATGTGCAGGCAGGCAGGACAACATCTGCAAGAGAGCAGAATTCTGTCCAGAAAATATCTGTGGCGGCGATAAATTCCATTTGTTTCGCTGCTTCCACAAACTTATCAGACTGCGGGTGGATCATGGTGTTTACGCCATGACCATAGATGGCTTTCAGCGGGTAAGGATCACCGCTTTCCGCCTGTCTTACAAAATCCATGAGCTGACCTTCATCTTTCAGCTCTGTCCATACAGGAAAGCGATCTGTCCCGATACGAGGCTTATTACCCTTTGGCCTGACATCGTTCAGAAACTCTTCTTCTTTCGTAACAAAACCGGCATTCATTTCCAGCCAGGAACCATAGGAAGGATTCATACCGCCTTTTCGTGCGACACTTCCTTTCAGAATATTTAAAGCAACGACAGCCCTGTGTGTCTGCAGTCCGTTGATATGGTGGCAAAGTCCATTGCTTGGCATGATGAGAGGATTTTTTGCCTCACCGATCAGCCGGGCAAGTTCTGTGATCTTTTCTGCCGGAACGCCGGTGATCTGTTCACATTCCTCCACCGTGTATTCGGAAACCATGGCTTTATATTCCTCAAAGCCATGGACATAGTTGTCTATAAATTCTTTATCGATCCAGTCATTTTTGATCAGGATCGAAGCAATTGTATTAGCCAGGTATCCGTCGGTGCCGGATTTGATCGTAATCATGATATCGGCCTTTTGTTCGTTTGGCGTGACCCGTGTGTCAATGTTAACGACCTTTCCGCCTTTTTCCATGTAATTGAAAAAGTTACGGCCATTCGGGAATCCGCTGATCATGTGGTTAGCAGACCAGCCGACCAGAAGGTCCGGGCCTCCCGGCACGTCCGCACTCATTTCATTGCCAAAAGCAAGCAGATAACTCATTACTTCAGCAGTATGACAGGTGCTGGATTCCGTCATGTAGTTTTCTGTACCAAAACTGAATGCCAGACGGTGAAGCCACGGGCGGTACCACTTTGGATAGCCGGTCATAAAAGCAACAGCATCTGCACCATATTTTTCTTTCACACTGTTTAGCCCTTCCGCGATCAACCGGAAAGCCTCTTCCCAGGTGATCGGTTCAAATTCATCAGAGCCGCGCGGACCGACCCGTTTCATCGGATGCTGGATCCTGTCTTTGCGGTAGAGATATTGACGGTTGGCGGCACCTTTGGTGCAGAGGGCACCGTTGTTAGGACCGAATCCTTTTGTCCCTTCGATCTTGATCACTTTTCCGTCTTTCACATAAACATCCAGCCCGCACTGCGGTCCCGGGGTGCAGATGTCGCAGACCGAATGTCTGATCTCTATCCCTGTTTTTTCGCATGGGATCTTGGCGCGCAGTAATTCTTTTACATCTTCACTCATGATTTTTTGTCTCCTAGTAAATTGATCAACTCCGCTGGCAGCCCTTCAGCAAGAAGCATACCTTTTTGTGCCGGCGTCAGATTGTCATCGCCATGTAAAAGGCGTTTCGTCAGATGGCTCTTCAGAATGCCGCTGATCCGGTACTGCCCGAATATATTCATACTGTTCAGCTGGTCTGCATCCATACAGACTTCCACAAAGAAGTCTTTTCCTGCAAAACACCGATGTTCTCCCGGAAGGGTAATATCTCCCAGACTGATAAAATCCATATCCATAAAATGCGTAATGTTATGAAGGATATTTCCGTAGTAGAAAGCCGTTTTTCCGGCCATGTTTTTGCCGGCGCATTCTCCCTGGGCGCTGGCATTGGCCCACAGACCGATCACGGAAGTTTCTCCGGTCTGGAGGTTTTTTCCTTCGCAGCAGTCGCCCGCTGCAAAAATGCCGGGAACATTTGTCTGCATCTGTTCATCGACGATGATGCCCTTGCCGATCTTCACTTCTGTTCCCTCAACTGCCTTAGTGTTAGCAACTAATTGGATATTGGCGTGAACTCCGATGCAAAGACAGATACAGTCGGCTTCCAGTGTGCGCCCGTCAGAGAGTTCCACTGTATTTGGCCTGATAGCTGCAACCTGAGCATCATAGATCTGTTTTATCCCGAGATCGTTCAGTTTCTCCTGGATCATCTCTGCGACATCCGGATAGGCGGCAAGAGGAAACAGGCCAGATGCCCCGTCGATAAGCGTTGTTGGTATCCCTTTCCGGTAAAAAATCTCGGCTGTCTTGATTCCTGCCATAGAGGCTCCGATCACAACAGCCGTTTTCACATTTTCTTTTTCAATATAATTACGCAGATTTTGTGCATCTTCCAGTGTACGCATCAGAAAATATCTGCCGGCGTTTTCTGTAAGAGAAGCAGGTACAATTGCGCTGGCACCTGTTGCAACCAGAATAGAGTCGAACGGCTCCCTTTTTCCATCTGCAAGTTCTATTTCTCTTCTGGCAGCATCCACATGTGCTGCTTTTGTTTCACTGCGCAGCTCAAGCTGAAGGTCCTTTACGATCTCATCCATGGAACCAAAAGGAAAAGTGCCTTCCAAGGAGAGCATATCCGATGCATAATAAGTACTCAGCATGGGATTAAAAGGAGGATCCGAGGTGTCACTGTAAACAACGATCTTTCCATCTGGGTCATTTTTCCGGATAGCTTTTGCTGCATGATATCCTGCACAGCCAAAGCCGATAATTGCGTAGCTTTTCATTTCTGTCGACTCATTTTCTTTATCAGATTCAATTTGGAATGTTCACTTTTTATTTATTCTAACATATTTTTTTCTGTAATGGCACCGTGCAGTTTTTTAGTCAGCAAGATCACAAAACTGGTTGCGGGGTACTATTTCTGGCGGTATCATAAAGAAACAGAAATATAGGTTTTCGAAAAAGAGAACATTTGTAATGAAGTTTAAAAGTACAAAAAGAACATTTTTGTTAAGAGGAAGGGATATTGATGCCTGTTCCGCATTTCTGGAAGAAGCGCTGGGAGAGAGCGGAGTGGAAAGACAGAACCAGCTTAGGATCCGCCTGACCATAGAAGAACTGCTGCTGCGCTTTCGGGAACAGTTCGGTGAAGATCATCCATTCCAGATTTCCCTGAACTGGCGGTTAGGAAATCCGAATCTGGCAGTGGAACTGGAGGGGATAAATTTCAATCCGCTTGTAAAACAGGAGAATGATCAGGAGGACGGGAACAGTTCTGTATTGAATACTCTGGGTATCCGTCCGCAGTTCTATTATGCCGGAAACCGCAATATCATCCGGATCGGCATTCCGACACAGAAGATGAATCCGATCCTTCGGTTAGCGATCGCCCTTGCGATCGCGCTGGTCATTGGACTTCTGGTAAAGCACTTTCTTCCTGAAGCATCCATTACGATCCCGGGCAGCTGGCTGAAGCCGGTATTTGATCTTTGGACGCGCAGCCTGAATCTGATTTCAGGGCCGGTTATCTTTTTCATGGTAGTTACGACTGTGCTTAGTATGAAACGGCTGTCGATCAAAGGGGCTAGCAGCAAACTGATCGTGGGAAGATATTTTCTGATTTCTGCAGCGATCTCTGTATTTATAGTCGTGATCGCTTCGTTGATCCAGCATGTGTCGATCGCCAGCCAGCCGCTCAACAATGTAACGGTAGCGGAGGCTGTGGATTTCTTTTTCCAGTTTGTACCTGCCGATATCATCAGCCCATTTATAGAGGCCAATACACCGCAGCTGATCTTTATGGCGCTGATATTGGGGGTCATGCTGAATATTTTGCGTGGACAGGTGCCAAACCTGATCAGGATCGTACACCAGATCAATAACGTTTGTCTTCTGATGGCAGAATGGGTCAGTTATCTGGTACCGATCTTTACCTGCCTGCTTCTGGGACTGGAAATCATAGAAGGCCGGCTGAATCTGTTTTTAAGACTCTGGCTGCCGCTTGCCATGTCTATTGTGTTAACTGCTGTTGTGCTGCTGTTCTCGATCATTAGACTTTCTCTGACAAAACATGTGCCGATCAAGGTCCTTCTTTCCAAAATGAAACGGCCATTCCTGACAGCTCTAAGGAGAGGTTCTATCAGCGCTTCCTACGGAGAGACAGAATACTCCTGTACAAGACAGCTGGGCATTGATCACGATTTTACAGAGGTCAGTCTTTCCAACGGAATTGTTCTTTATATGCCGATCAGCATTCTGGGAACTCTGGTATTTTTTGTTTGGATCGCTTCTATCTATCAGGCACAGGTTACCTGGATCTGGTATGCGATCGCTGCTTTGTTTGCCGCGATCCTGATGGAAGCAGCACCGCCGGTTCCGGGCGTCAGTCTGCTTGTCTTTATGGTGATCTTTAAAATGCTGAATATACCGGAAGAAGCATTGATCCCGGCAATGGTCTTTGATATTCTCTTTGGAATTATATCAGCAGCTGCGAACCAAATGCTTCTGCAGGTGGAAATGGTAAATCAGGCAAACCGGATGGGATTGCTCAATCGGGAAGTATTAAAAACTCCACTGAAAAAACAGAGTTGATCTGTTACCCCCGGAAGATACCAAACAGGCCGACACGGTTTTTCGTGCCGGTCTTTTTGTATATATTGTGGATGTGTTTTTCAAAGGTGGATTTGGTGATGCACAGTTCATCCTGTATCGCAGGATCTGCAATACCGTTTAACATCATAGTAATGATCTCTTCTTCCCTGCGGGTCAGAGCATAGTCTGCGATAAATGCTTTCGGAACAGAAAAGCCAGGAGCATTCGGATCTGTCTTAAAGCCCCTATACCGTGTCAGAAGGCGGAAGAGTTTTAATTCGATATGCACTTTCAGCAGTTCCATTATGAACAGTTCCTTCTCTGTAAAATCTCCGTCCTCTTTTCTGCGGTAAAGGCCGATCATCCCCAGCTTTATATCATTGCGGACAAAGGTGGCCTGCAGTGCATAATAGAGTTTCTGCGGTTTGTAGACTTCTTTATAAAGGGCAGAGTTCTGCCATTCTTCTTCATCCCGGGAATCAGTTGCGCGGAAAACACTGCTCCAGGGTGCTTCCATATATTCCCACCAGATGGAACGGTAATTTCCTTCTACAAATCTTGATTCATCAAAGGTTTCATCTTCCTGTCCGGAAAAAAATGGCTCATCGTAAATAAACTCATTGTTAAGAGAAGTTACCCTAAGAGCCATTGCTTTACGGAAAGGGATGATGGTTTTGATCTGCGACAGGAGGATCCGGGAAAGATCGGAAAATGAATCGCAAAGATTGATCCGGTAGATCACCTGTGAAATATAGGAACTTTCTTTTGTGGAAAAGGTTACTGCCATCTTTCTGCCCTCCAATAAATACTTTCTTCAATTATAAGGACAACTATTTGGGAATACAAGCGTAAAAATAGAAGTTTTCTTCTATTACTGCTGAAAACAGGTATAAAAATAGAAGCGGCAAGCCATTTTAAAAAGAAAAGAAAAAAGATATACTTAAGCACAAGAAAAGGTATTGATTTATTTTGGAAAGGGGAAAAAGTTATGGCAAAGATCATTACTGCAAGAGAAGCAGCACAGCTGATCCCGGACGGGGCAACTGTTGCTTGCGGAGGCATGGGACTTTCCGGTTGGGCAGAAGAGATCGGATGCGCCATCCGGGATAACTTTAAAGAGACCGGTCATCCTTGCAACCTGAATATCAAACAGGGAAGCGCAATGGGCGACTGGAAAGAGCGGGGCATCACCCGGCTGGGCGAAGCAGGACCGGGACTGGTCACAAAATGGAGTGCCGCACATGTTGGAAGTGCGTTTTCCTTGAATAAGCTGGCAGTGGATAATCAGCTGGAATGCTGGTGCCTGCCGCAGGGTGTCATTGTAAATCTCTGGAGAGAGATTGCTGCAGGACGTCCGGGAATGCTTACAAAAGTTGGATTGGGCACATTTGTGGATCCGCGTCTGGAAGGCGGCCGGATGAATGATGTGACAAAAGAGGATATCTGTAAACTGGTAGAGTTTGAAGGAGAGGAATATCTCTTCTACAAATCGTTCCAGGTAGATGTTGCGATCCTCCGCGGTACGACTGCAGATGAAAACGGCAATGTTACATTTGAGCATGAGTCAGTGCTGAACGAAGGACTTTCCATCGCAGAAGCAGTCAAGCACTGCGGCGGTATTGTTATTGTTCAGGCAGAATATATTGCAAAAGCAGGAACTCTCCATCCGAAAGATGTTAAGATCCCGGGGATCCTGGTGGATTATGTGGTGCAGGCAACCAGCACAGATGCATGCTGGCAGACAGAGGGTGTTTACTATGAACCTGCTTTCTGCGGCAACGTGAAGAAACCGGTTGACCGTATCAAACCGATGGAGCTTTCTGAACGCAAAGTCATCTGCCGCCGCTGCGCAGCAGCTTTGAAGAAAGGCAACGTCGTTAACCTGGGAATCGGTATGGCAGCAGATACAGCAGCCATCGTTGCAGAAGAAGGCTTCATTGACGATATCGTTCTTAGCACAGAGTCCGGTATGGTTGGTGGTGTTCCGGCAGCACTTCCGAACTTTGGCAGTGCATGGAATCCGGATGCGATCATGACGCATAATGATATGTTCGATCTGATCGATGGCGGCAATCTGGACGTTACAGTACTGGGCATCGGAGAGATCGATGAAAAAGGCAATAACAACGTATCCAAATTTGGTCCTTCTCTGACTGGCCCTGGCGGTTTTATCAACATCACCAGTGCAACAAAAACGGTTATTTTTTGCGGGACCTTTATGGCAAAAGGAAAATATAAGATCGGCGATGGAAAGCTGGAGATCGTACAGGAAGGAAAGATCCGTAAGTTTGTAAAGAATGTGGAACAGATCACATTCTCTGCTGAAAATGCACCGAAAGATCAGAATGTCCTTTATATTACGGAACGCTGCGTTTTCAAGCTGATCGATGGAAAGCTGACATTGATCGAGATCGCTCCGGGGATCGATCTGGAAAAAGATATTCTTGCGAATATGGATTTCAAACCGGAGATCGCAAAAGATCTGAAAGTCATGGATGAAGGCATGTTCCGTGAAACATGGGGCGGCCTGACACTGGAATAGAAAAAAGGAGGCAAAAATGATTCTGGATCAGAAACATGCGAGGTTTCAGAAACTGTGCAGACAGTTTGCAGAAACCGAATTTACCAAAGAACTTCTGGATAAGCTGGAAGAGACCGGAGACTTTGACTGGGATATTTTTAAGAAAATGGCCAAGTATGGTTTCTGCGGTGTGAAGATTCCAAAAGAGTATGGCGGAGCAGGCGGAGATTATCTTTCCTACGCCATCTTAGTGGAAGAGTTTGCACGTGTATCACCGGTATTATCCATCTACGCAAACACTTCGAACTCTCTGGGCGGCGGACCGCTGATGCTGGCCGGAAGCGAAGAGCAGAAACAGAAATACCTTCCACCGGTAGCAAAAGGCGAACAGATCATGTCCTTTGCACTGACAGAGCCGGGAGCTGGTTCTGATGCAGGCGGCACAACGACCCGTGCAGTGGAGCAGGAAGATGGCAGCTTTATCTTAAACGGCCGTAAAACTTTTATCAGCGGCGCACCAATGTCTGACTACTGCATCGTTTTTGCAAAGACAGATCCTAGCCAGAAAGGAAGCCGCGGCATTTCCATGTTTGTACTGGATATGCATCTTCCGGGCGTTTCTCTTGGAAAGCCTGAGCATAAGATGGGTATCAAAGGTTACCCGACCTGCGATGTTATCATGGAAGATGTTCATGTTCCGGCAGATGCACTGGTAGGAAAGAAAGATAAAGGCTTCGGCTATGCTATGCAGACTCTGGACGGCGGCCGTCTTGGTATGGCAGCACAGGGCGTTGGCATCGCACAGGGATGTCTGGAAGAAGCTGTGAAGTATGCAAAAGAAAGAAAGCAGTTCGGCCGTCCGATCGCTAATTTCCAGGCAATCAGCTTTATGCTGGCTGATATGGCAACAGAGACAGAAGCAGCAAGACAGCTGGTCTATCATGCAGCTGAGCTGAAAGATGCAGGAAAAGATGCCGGTATGGCATGCTCCATGGCAAAGTATTTTGCAGCAGAAGCAGCAAACCATGTAGCTTATAAGGCAGTGCAGATCCACGGCGGATACGGCTACATCAGTGAGTATAAAGTAGAACGGTTCTACCGCGATGCAAGGATCGTGCCGATCTACGAAGGAACAAGTCAGGTACAGCAGATGGTCATTTCCGGCATGCTGCTGAAATAAGAAAGGAGGATTCGAACAATGAAGATTTATGTTTGTGTGAAACAGGTTCCGGATACCTCCGGTGTTGTGGCAGTAAACCCGGACGGAACGATGAACCGTTCTAAAATGCCTACGATCATCAATCCGGATGATTTAAATGCAATGGAAGCTGCTCTGCAGCTGAAAGAAAGTGAAGGAGCTACAGTCGTAGCCGTTTCCATGGGACCTCCGCAGGCAATGGAGATGATGAGAGAACTGTTAGCTATGGGCGCAGATGAAGCAGTCCTGGTTTCAGGAAGAGAATTCGGAGGCAGCGATACATTTGCAACCAGCCAGATCATCGCCGGCGCGATCCATCATATGGGAATCGGAGAAGGCGACCTGATCCTTTGCGGAAGACAGGCAATCGATGGAGATACCGCACAGGTCGGTCCGCAGATCGCAGAAAAACTGCATCTGCCACAGGTAACCTATGCAACCGAGATTAAAAAGGACGGCGACACCTACACGGTGAGACGTGCGCTGGAAGACGGTTATATGAACATCCAGGTGAAGTCCCCGTGCCTGATCACATGTATCAAAGAACTCAATGAGCCAAGATATATGACAGTTGCAGGTGTATTTGAAGCTGATGACAAACCTCTGACCATTCTGGATTATCCGGCACTGAAAGATGAACCGTTGATCGAGGCAGATACGATCGGCTTAAAAGGATCTCCGACCAACATCTTTAAGTCATTTAACCCTCCTGTAAAAGGACAGGGCGAAATGCTTCAGGGAACAGAGAAAGAGATGGCAGCCGCTTTAGCAGAAAAACTTTCTGCAAAGCATGTAATTTAAAGTACCGCGTTTGAAAAGAACAGAAAGGAGCCATTTATGGCAGAATATAACAGCAGTTTAATCGAAGAGTTTTCTGATATCTGGGTGTTCTGCGAACAGCGGGACGGAAAACTGATGCCAACAGATTATGAACTGATCTCTGAAGGCAGAAAGCTGGCAGACCAGAGAGGCAGCAAACTGATTGGTCTTCTCCTCGGCGGAGAAGGTATTGAAAACGCAGCAAAGGAACTTGGCGGATACGGCGCAGACAAGATCATCGTCTGCGAAGATCCTGCACTTGCTGTTTATACAAACGAAGCATATACCAACGTGGTATGTGATATCGTAATGGAACGCAAACCGGAAGTCCTTCTGATCGGCGCAAGCAATATTGGCCGTGACCTTGGCCCGCGCTGTGCAGCAAGACTTCATACCGGACTGACGGCAGACTGTACACATCTGGATATCGACATGAATACTTATGTTGATTTCCTGGATAAGAATTCCAATGTGGATGTGGCTAATACAGACTTCCAGATGGAAGACGTCAACATGAAGATGACCCGTCCGGCATTTGGCGGCCACTTAATGGCAACGATCATCTGCCCGCGGTTCCGTCCTTGCATGGCAACGGTCCGTCCAGGCGTGTTAAAGAAAGCAGATTTTGATCAGGCAAAAGCAGAGGCATGTGAAGTAGAAGTTGTACGTCCTGCAATCAATGCAGCAGACATTCACGAAAAAGTTCTGGAAGTTGTGAAAGAAGCAAAAGAAGTTGTCGACCTGATCGGAGCAGACGTTGTCGTATCGATCGGAAATGGTGCTTCCAAAGACATTGAGACAGCTAAGAAGCTGGCACAAGAACTGGCAGATGCTTTAGGCGGCGGCGTAGTTGGATCTTCCCGTGCACTGGTTGATGCCGGACTGATGGATGCAGACCGTCAGGTTGGACAGACAGGAAAGACCGTTCATCCAAAGGTTTATGTAGCCCTTGGTATCAGCGGTGCTATCCAGCACAAAGCAGGCATGGATAATTCCGAACTGATCATTGCCGTTAACAAGAATGAGGGTGAGCCGATCTTTGAAGTTGCAGACTACGGTCTGGTCGGCGATCTGTTCAAAGTCGTTCCGGAAATGATCGAAGCAATCAAAGCTGTAAAATAACAAAGATACGGTTCTTTTATCAGCCTTCGTATTCCCGGATACGCAGGCGGACAGAAAGGTCATTGCAGATCTGAAGGCTTTTCTCCTGTTCCTCTTTTGTAGTCACTGTATCAACAATGGTCATGACGACATCCGGGACATAGGCCTTGCAGTCTTTGGCAAATGACAGCATAGCATCAAAAGAACCGATACCAAATTTTGGACGTACCATCTTCAGGTAATCATCCGGATTTGTTGCGTTCAGACTGATGGAGACAACATCGATCAGCCCCTTCAGTTTTGGGGCGGTCTTCTCTCCATAAATCAGATCAGAAAGCCCATTCGTATTCACCCGAATACGAATCGGGCTTTTCTTTTTGATATAAGCGGCCACTTCTAAAAGAGCATCCAGCCGTTCGGTTGATTCTCCGTAACCGCAAAACACGACTTCTTCATAGTTATCCAGGTCTCTTTGATCGATCGCGTCACAGATTTCCGGAACGGACGGCTCGTGATCCAGCCAGAGAGGATCTGATCCGTAAACATGATCACCGTTATTCCGAATGCAGAACGTGCAGCTGCAAGGGCAGCGGTTTGTAATATTCAGATAGAGTCCGCTTTTTACTTCATAGGTAATCGTTTCCATAATGCACCTCCTGCTTTTTATATGATGGACAGCCGGCTTTTGATCCGGGCTTTATCAAATGCCAGTCCTGCTGCAGCAAACAGGATGCTGCTGAAGATGGCCTGCATCAGGTTTCCAAAGAGCCCGTATAAAGGGGATATAAAATTCCCAAAGATCAGTCCCTCATACAAATAGTATCCGCCAAGGCAAAGGAGTGCTGCTGGAAGGAGTGCAAGAAGATTGCGTTTTCCAATGATCCGGTTTCCTTTTGCGGAAAAGAAAAGAACGGTCAAAAGCTTGATCACAAATGAAGCCGGAGCCCAGATGGCATATCCGGTCAGACAGTCTGCAAGCACGGCCCCTACTGCTCCTGCAAACATGGCATAAGGAGTTGGCAAAAGGGCAGCTGCTAAATAAAGAAGTCCGTCTCCGATATGCACATAGCCGTTAAAACTTGGGATATGAATGTAGGCGGTAAAAACAAAAATCAATGCTGTCAGGATCCCGGTTATCGATAGTGTCTTTAATTTTTGATCGTTCATTTTGAATCTTCCCCTTTCTTTTCTTCCCCCGACCGAAGGTCGAGGGAGCCAAGCGGCTTTGAGCGAATCAGAGAAACTCGGCAGAGTTTTTTCCCATTGCGCGGATGCACAAAAGAGTTTACATGTATTTAATGATAGGGTATAAAATAAAACTGATAATATAAAAATAGTCAGTTTTGTATTTTTTTATATAACCAGATTGCAGAGGTTGGAAATGAAAAGACAAGCAGAAACGTCTCAGTACATTCAGATCTATGAACAGATCAGAGAAGATATCATACAAGGCATTTATGATTATGGAAGTAAGCTGCCATCCAAACGGCTTATCGCAGAAGAGAGGGGCGTCAGTGTGATCACGGCCGAACATGCTTATGCATTGTTATTAGAAGAAGGGTATATCGAGGCAAGGGAGCGCAGCGGATATTATGTCACGTTCAGGGAAGAAGATGGATTTGCCGGGCAGGAAATACACAGGCCAAAAGAAGTGCAAAGTGCCGCAAGGAAGATGCCGCAGCAGACGGAGTATCCATTTCCTTTTTCTGTCCTCTCAAAAACCATGCGCAGAGTATTAAGTGATTACGGGGAAACGCTTCTTATCCGATCGCCCAATGAAGGGATCGAAGAACTGCGGACAGAGATCAGCCGCTACCTGGCAAGAAGCCGCGGGATCACAGCATCACTGGAGCAGATCATTATAGGAGCAGGATCGGAATATCTGTATCATCTCATCATCGGCTTACTGGGGAGAGAGCATTGCTATGGCCTGGAGACGCCGTCTTATCCGATCATTGAGAATGTCTATCAGGTCTCTGGCGCAGAGTATGAACTTTTGCCTCTGGAAGCAAACGGCATCAGCAGTGAAGTTTTGAAAAACAGCCATGCCGATGTGCTGCACATCACGCCGTACCGCAGCTTTCCAACCGGCGTGACAGCATCTGCCTCCAAGCGGCACGAATATCTGCGCTGGGCGCAGAAAAAGGGCCGTTATATTGTTGAGGATGATTATGACTCCGAATTCTCGGTTTTGAAAAAACCGGAGGATACATTATTCTCGCAGTCGGAAGATGACAATATCATTTATGTGAATACGTTTTCAAAAAGTATTTCTCCGTCATTCCGTGTGGGATATATGCTCCTTCCGGAACACCTTGTTCCGGCCTTTCGGGAAAAGCTCGGCTTTTATTCCTGTACCGTTCCGACTGCGATCCAGTATGTTCTGACAGAACTGTTCAGGAATGGAGACTTTGAGCGGCATATCAATCGTGTGCGGAGAGCGAAAAGGAAAGATATGCATCATTAAAACAGAGGACGCCCGTTTGCTGTCTGTACATTGCCAATATCATGCTCTACGACATCCCAGTGCTCAGCAAGCAGACCATCCTGCAGACGGTAAATATCGACTACTTTATTCACCATGCCGTTTGCCCGGCAGGTGCATTTGAAAAACACAGCGACCTCATCTTCATCATTGGCAAAGATCTTTACGATCTCCATCTCTGGATCCAGTCCAAAGAAGAACTCTGTAAATTTGATAAAACCGTCCTTGCCGTCTTCTACGGTTGCATTGTGCTGCATATAATCATCCCGCATGAATTCGTTCAGTTTTGAGACATCGTGCGCATTAAAGACCTCATCATAAAAGCGTTTTACCAGTTCAATGTTTTCTTCTTTTTTACTCATGGAAATTCTCCTTTTTTGTATGCTATCAGCAAATCATGTATGATATATTATAAATGACCAGTGTTTCATATGAAAAGGAGAAGATAATGGAGATTACCAGTTTTTGCAAAACACTATTTTGTGAAGTAGCAGTTGTCGGTGGTGGAACTGCAGGTATCGCTGCTTCTATTGAGGCGGCTCGTCATGGGAAGCATACCATGATGTTTGAAAAGGGCACATCGCTCGGCGGACTTGCTACCAATGGTTACGTTCCGCAGATTGCGGGCAACATAGAGGGCATCTGCCTGGAGTTTACAAAAAGACTGGATGAGGTCGGTCAGCTGAGGAAGATAGACCCAAGCAAGGATTATTACAGAAACCCGTCCTTCGAGCCGGAATACGGAAAAATCGTTTTTGAGGATATGTGTCTGGAGAACGGCGTGCGTGTGATTTATGATTCCACACTAATTGCCGTGGAGATGAAAGATGAGCGGAACATCGATTTCCTGATCTTCTTTACCAAGGGGGGTTACATGAAGGTAAAGGCAAAGATGTATATCGATGCGACCGGTGACGGCGATCTGGCAGCACTTTCCGGCGTTCCGTTTGAAGTAGGCGGACAGGATTTTGCAGGACTCAATATCGCGTCCACGCAGGGATCTCGCTGGGCAAACGCCGATCTGATCAAATATCAAAAAGCAGAGGAAGAGTGGAGAGCTAAAAAGATCGCAGAGGGCGATAAGGATCCGCTCCCAATGGTTTATGTTCTGGAAGAAGAAGCGATCAAACGCGGTGAGATAAGCAGACATGTCTGCAATCCGGCAGCCGGATTCTTCCGGGTCATTATTCCTAACACCCCGATGGATAATGCATCCTTTGTCACATTCAGCTTCCACAGTTATTACTGCCACAATACCGATGCAGAAGACATCACCAGACAGATCCTGGAGCAGCATCAGCTGATGAAGCAGTTCCATGCATTCTTAAAGAACCATGTACCTGGTTTTGAAAACCTGCGTTTGGTAGGAATAGGAAATGTACCTGGCGTACGTGATTCCCGAAGGATCTTTGGTGAGTACATGCTTAAGGCTGCCGATGTCGCATGCGGAACTAAATTTGAAGATGGTATTGCCAGATTTCCGGAAATGTTCGATACCCATCATCCAACCAGCGATTACTGGTTCTTTATGAGACATGTCCATATTCCGGAGGTGGCTGGTTCTGCTGTCGCAGAAGAGGATCATCTTGGAAAGACCTGCGATGCAAGGATGCATCCGTTTGGCGTTCCGGCCGGAATCCCAGTCCGCTCCAATCCGAGAGATTACTGTGATATTCCTTACGGCACGCTGATCCCGCAGGATGTGGATAACCTGTTATGTGCCGGACGCTGCTGTTCTGCAGAGTTCCATGCACAAGGTTCTATGCGCATCATCGGACCGGCTATGGGAACCGGTCAGGCAGCCGGACTTGCAGTTTGCGTTGCGATTGACAGGAAGGTGAATCCACGAGAACTGGACGGAAAAGAGATCCGCCAGATGCTGATCGCAGAAGGTGTGGAGCTGGATAAACCGTGCGATGGCTACTGGGAAGAGCTTCGCAATATGGAAGGCGATCTAGTGATCAACAAGGGTGATGCCATTTCCATTATCCCGAAGAAGAAAGAGGATTGATTCTATTAAAGTTTAAAAGCCGCTGCATTACGCAGCGGCTTTTTGTAACTGTCTTAATCTCTCTGAATATTATTCATCCTCTTTTTTGGTCGGTGTGTAGGAGTACTCCGGATTCATGGAAATGGAGAAGTGCAGGATAGGACGATCCAGGCTGATGATGGACAGCGGCAGATGTTTCATTCCTGTAGGCATAAAGATGATCGAGCTCTTTGTCAGTCTGTGCAGTTCTCCGCCGATACCGACTTCGATCACGCCGCCCAGATCGTAAGGATCATCCGGATTGGAACCGATGAATCCAATCAGCTCATCAAAATCATGGCTATGCTCATCATGCTTATAAAGTGGACGCATATCCGGTGCGTTTACATACCAGGTCATATTCATCTGGAATGCACCAGGTACGTTGTTGCCGTCGATCCAAAGAAGACGCCGTCCCCATTGTTTGTAGATTTCCTGAAACTCCGGACTGAACTGCGGTGTACGCAGAGTCTGTACGACATATTTACCATATTCCCCTTCGTCATTCATGACATAGTTTTTCTCTTCCATAAAATAATTCCTTTCTCTTTTCTGATTCGAATCAGCTTTTTTATAGATTAAGTATAGGGTGCAAACCGAAGCAACGCAAGTAAAAAGAGAGGTTTGCCTGACACCTTTCTATGATATAATAATAAAAACAACTTAGGAGAAACGTTATGAAAACATATGAGCTTTTAATTGCGGAACATCAGCCGAAGTGCGGTGGAAAATCTCCGGTCCGCACGACCATCCAAATGGTTACTACCGATGATCCCGTTGCGTACGTCAAAGAGCGTGAGCCAAATAATGAACTGAAAGTATCTACCGAAAAAGACGGCACGATCATCGTGGAAACTGACCACAACGGTTTTGCGGTGAAGTATGAGTTCACGGAAGATTAAAGCTCGTTCAAAGGAGGAGAAGGATTTATGTGGAACAGTTTTAAGATTTCAGATTATGAAGGCATGATCGCGGAGACGATCCGTATCAACGGCCACGAAGGCAAACCGATCCGTGCATATTATGCCAGACCACTGGGACCTGGCCCATATCCGGGAATCACTTTGATCCCGCATATGCCTGGCTGGGATGAATGGCTCAGAGAGACAGCACGCAGATTTGCAGCACATGGTTTCAGCGTGGTCTGCCCGAACATTTTTGAAGACTTTGGAGATGGCACAGCACCGGAAGTATCCAAACGGTCAATGGAATCCGGCGGCGCAACAGATAAAAATGTTATGGAAGATGTGGATGCATCCCTTGCATTTTTGCGCAACCAGACAACTTCCAATGGAAAGGTCGGCGTGATCGGCATGTGCTCCGGCGGACGTCATACGTTCCTGGCAGCAGCTACGCTGGATGGCATTGATGCAGCTGT
>JAGCAK010000028.1 GCA_017652745.1 Lachnospiraceae bacterium | reverse complement strand
CACATTGCCGCCGCTGACAGCTTCGATCAAAACCATGGTTGCCTGACTGTCCGCAAAAGAATGCACCATTCGCATGCGCTTGATCTCCAGACGGTTTTTCTTTAATTCTGCAAAAATCTCAGTCAAACGCTCCGGTCGGTGCACCAGGAAAAAATGTCCTCCCGGTACCAGGAGTGCTGCAGTTTCTCTTGCCACATCCGCAAACGTGCATTTGAGCTCATGTCTGGCAATGGCTTTTTCATCCGATGGATTTGTCAATCCACCATCTGGTTTCATGTAAGGCGGATTGCTGACGATCACATCAAAGGATGCTCTTCCGAACAAATGCGATGCTTCGCAGATGTCACCTTCTACAATTTTCACGCTGTCTTCCAGATCATTGAGCTTTACGCTCCGGCAGGCCATTTCTGCATAATCTTTTTGAATCTCCAGTCCGGTGATATCTCTGGATAACGTTTTGCCGCGCAGAAGAATTGGCAGGATTCCTGTTCCCGTTCCCAGATCGAGGATCTTTGTCTTCTCTGTTATCTTTCTTCCCATTCCCTCACAAAGGAACCCGGAAAGAAGGACCGCATCCATTCCGAAACAAAAACCCTTCTTGTTTTGTATGATGCGGTACCCATTTCTCTGCAGATCATCGATTCTTTCGTCTGGTAATAATTGAATATCCAATTTATTCTTTTTCCAGTTCCTGAAGTGCCTTCATTTCTTCTGCAGACACTTCCTGCTCGTTGTTCTTATTATTGTTTTTCTTTTTTCTCCGCGTGAACTTGATATCACCAGGCCCGTATTCTCTGGCTTCTCTTTCATCATCATCCAAATCTACGATGACGCGGATCCGCTGCTTTAAGATATTGATGGAGTCAACCACACAATGATGGCCATCCTCCGTGGTTCCTTCATCGCCTACCTTAGGCAGTTTTTTGCTGAGATCCAGATAAGCCTCTTCTTCATATTTGATGCAGCACATCAAACGTCCGCAGCTTCCTGAAATTTTTGATGGGTTAAGGGACAGGTTCTGATCCTTTGCCATACGGATAGAAACCGGAACAAAGTCAGACTGGAAAGCATGACAGCAGAATTCTCTGCCGCAGATTCCGTAGCCCCCTAAGGCCTTGGTCTCATCCCGGACACCAATCTGGCGCAGCTCGATCCTTGTTTTATAAACCGATGCCAGATCCTTCACCAGCTCACGGAAATCTACGCGTCCGTCTGCGGTGAAATAGAACAGGATCTTGTTCCCGTCAAATGTATATTCCACATCTACCAGCTTCATCTTCAGATCGTGTTTAGCGATCTTTTCCAGACAAACCTGAAATGCTTTTTTCTCTTTTTCTTTATTGGCTTCTGCCTTTTGGGTATCGTCCTCCGTGGCGATCCGGATAACCGGCTTTAACGGGCTGACGACCTCCTCTTCCGTGATCTCTTTCGGTCCGGTCACAACCACACCGTATTCGATGCCGCGTGCCGTTTCAACAATGGCATGGTCGCCAATATCGATCGGCAGATCGAGCGGATCAAAATAATAGATCTTTCCTGTTTTCTTAAATCTGATTCCAACTACTTTTATCATAGGTTCCCTTTCACTTCTTCACTTCTTCCCTGATAGTCAGGAACAATGCTTCAAAAACTGCTTCACATTTGACGGAATTATCCAGCCTTCTCTTTGCCTCCGTCATCGCGGTAAATACCCGGCCTAGACCATCCTGTGAGATCTGTTCCGCCTGCCTGCGAAGCACAGCTTTTTCTTTTTCAAAATAAAGTCTTCCGTCTCCGGCATTATTCTTTACCAGAGCCAGATCCCGGTACCACATCTGCATGTAAGAGAGCACCTGCGCACCATCCAGTTTATCCAAGTCTGCTGCAAACTGAAAAATCTCCAGTGCGTCCAGATTGCTCAGATTCTTTAACGCTTTGAGAGTCTCGTTTTTTAAGACGGCTTTTTCTTCGTCCTCAGTCAGACTCTTGGCAAGCCCCAGATTGCCCTTGCTCAAAGCGGCATTTTCTTCAATCAGCGCCTTCTCTGCCCCGCCTTTCTCCAGCTCACGGATAATGATATCCTGATCCAACGGCTCCATCCTAAGCTTCATACAGCGGGATTTGATCGTATCCAGAAGGCGGTCATAATTGTCCGTCAGCAGGAAGAACAGAGCATATTCCGGCGGTTCTTCTAAAGTTTTCAGCAGCGCGTTCTGACCGTTATCATTCAGCAGCTGAGCATCTTTAATGATATAGATCTTATACGGTCCGTAATAAGGAACGATATCGACCGTGTCGATCACCTGCTGCCTGATCTCATCAATAGAAAGGACGGTCGGCTTGTCATGCTCCACCCAGATGATATCCGGATGGTTATGCGTGTCTGCCTTAACACAGGATCCACAGACCATGCAGGGACCTTCTTCGATCCCTTTTTCACAGAGCAGCGCGGCTGCAATATAACCGGCAAATGTCTTTTTCCCGATGCCTTCCGGCCCGTCGATGATATACGCATGTGAGACCTTTCCTTTTCGGACGGCCTCTTTAAAATGCTCAATATTATGTCTGTTTCCGAGGATCTGTTTCAGTTCTGACATAACAATATATTATAGCACTCCAAAGCCTGCTAGGAAAGCGCGCCGGTTTTGCGGATCTCCTGTTTAATGGCTTCTATACAGGTATCCAGATCTGTATTCTCAAACCGTTTTTTAATTCCGGCTTTCTTAAGGTTATCCTCGCTGAAGTCCTCACTATCTGCAAGGAACCGTCTGCACATTTCCGCATAGCCCGGCACCTTCTGCTGCCGTTCTCTTTTCAGTGCTCTCTCCAGGCGCACTCCATCATCCAGTTCAATATAAAGAGGCACTATTTTATCCGCGCCGTAATAATCCCTCATCTGTACATACGATTCCAACGTACCGATGTAAAGATAATCATACCTGGAAAGATCTACCCGGTCGCTGTCCACACTGTAATAATACCAGTCGCCATAAACCGTATGATAAACACGGCTTTCAATCAGCTTGCCCGCCTCTTTGTATCGGTCCAGATCTTCTTTTGTGGTGAAATAATATTCCACACCATCCTGCTCACCGGCACGGATCGGCCGCGTGGTATAGCCAACGTACGGCAATAGTGGAAGACCCTCCTTATGAAGAAGGCGGTCATAAATGGTATCTTTGCCCGAGGCACTTTTTCCCATCAGGAAAAATATCTTTCCCATATCTCTATTGCGGCTCCTTTATCGATCAGATCGGTGATCTGTTCCTTGATCTCTCTTGTATACGTTTCTCCCGGTGCTATGATCGGGCATCCCGGCGGATCTACATAAATGAAATCCCTGTACTGCCTGCCAGGTTTCACCAGCTGCAGCAGAGCGATCTGGTCTACCTGCTTCTGGCTGTATTCTTTCCGAGGCTGATACTTTGGCATGCCAGCAGTTTCCAGCAGTGCTTTATAGATTTTCCGGAAATCATTCCGGGCCATACCTACTTCAGTCGGGATGATCACATGACTGATTCCCGCACCATCCAGAAGGATCTGTCCGTCTTCTTTCAGGAAAGCTCCCAGTGCAATGCCGGTAATACCTTCTTTCCGGATGCTTAACCTTCCTTCATCCACATCATACACACCGCAGGTACCGATCAATTCACGATCCATCAGCGTCAATCCCGGAATCTGTGCAAACTTGCTGCGGAAATCCAGCAGCTGGTCCAGATAATCAGAAAATGCTGCTTCATTCCGGAAAGCCCAATCCAGGCGTTCCGAAATACTTTGCAAAATCTCTTCATTTGGCTGCTCTGCCGTATATGTCTGCAGTGCGACCCGTACTTTGCGTGCCAGCTCCTTTTCTGTATTAATAAAGACCAGCGCGCCTTGTTCTTTTGCTCCAAGCGTGCGGGAAAGATCATGTACCACGACGTCCGCGCCCAGGAAAATGGCCGAAGTCGGAAAGTCTTCATAAAATGGGAAATGTGCGCCAAAAGATTCATCCACGATCAGCACCACTTCATGTGACTGACAGATCTCCGCGATCTTTTCCACATCGGAAACAATTCCTTCCGGAGTAGGAGAAGTGATGACGAGTGCCGTATATTCCCGGTGATTATCCAGGATCTGTTCCACCTTTTCCGGACGGATCCCACCATAAATAAAACTGCCCGGATAGAGTTCTTCCGGATACAGATATCCTACCTTTCGTCTGTTCAAAGAAACTGCGTCAAACGCAGCTTTCCGGCAGTTCCTAGCTAAAAGGATCCTGCCTTCTGGAAGCGCAGTGATAGCCGCCAGAATTCCGGCACCGCTGCCATCTGCAGATACCAGAATTTCCGGATAGGAATAGATTCTTTTTGCCTGTTCTTCAATTGATTTTATTAAGGTTTCAATCCGTGTATCCATACATAATTGATTTTACCATATTCGTTGACAGAATTGAGAAAAAATGTATCATTAAATATAATTCATGCAACAGTTAAATTTTATTCATCTTGTGCACCGCAAAGGTTTGCCAAATGCAGACCTCTCCGGTATGCACAGGACTTTTAACAGGTGGAAATGTTATGAAATTTACTGATGATACTTATATCCGCGAAACAATCTACAAAAGAAAGGAAGATGCACATAAAGGGGATTTCGGAAAGGTACTGATCTATGCCGGCTCTCCAGGAATGGCTGGTGCGGCAATTCTCTGCGGAACGGCAGCTCTGCGGACAGGCTCCGGTCTGGTCAGGTTTTTAATGACGCCGGAACGCAAAGAGATCCAGCCTATCCTGCAGACGGGTCTTTGTGAAGCGACCTGTATCAGTGCAGATCAAGTAAATTTTGCAGATTATGAAGCGATAGCGATTGGCTGCGGCTTAGGTGAAAGCGATGAAGCCGCCCTTATGATGGCATCAATCCTTACTTCTTATTCCGGTGTTCTGGTTTTAGATGCGGATGCATTAAACTTGCTTGCGCATCGCAAAGAGCTCTCTTCTCTGCTTGCCAATTGTTCTGCAACTATCATTCTGACGCCGCATGTCGGAGAAGCGAAGCGCCTCCTTCACACAGAAGAAGAAATCAAGACACTCTCGCAGCGCCAGGAAGCTGTTTGCGCTTTAGCAGAAAAATACCACTGTATTGCCGTCCTGAAAGGAGCTGGCACATTAGTGACAGATACAACCGAAGTTTACGAAAACACGACCGGGAACCCGGGCATGGCAACTGGCGGGGCCGGAGATGTGCTGACTGGCATTATCGCGTCCCTTGCCGGACAAGGGTATCAGCCGCTGGATGCTGCCCGCATGGGCGTTTTCATTCACGGAAAGGCCGGTGATCTGGCAGCACAGGAACTGGGAGAAATGAGTGTGATCGCACGTGACATCATCCGTAAGGTTCCCGATGCTTTGAAACAGTATTATCAGTTTACCTGCACGATCACTTATTAACAGGGAATAGAAAGGAATCCTTTTATGACATTACTTTCTTATCAGGTTTTTAAGACGGTTGTTGAACAAGGCAGCTTTCAGAAAGCATCCGAAGTGCTGGGCATCACGCCATCAGCTGTCAGCCATGCAGTTGCTGCCATGGAAAATGAACTGGGCACTTCCCTGTTTATCCGCAGCAAAAGCGGGATCACTCTGACCAGCTTCGGACGGAATCTCCTGCCTTATGTCAATGCTGTCCTGACCAGTGACCAGACTCTTCAGCAGGCTATCTCCGAATTCAGCGGGATGAAGTCCGGCAAAGTAACGCTTGGCACTTTTTCCTCTGCATGCACCAACTGGGTGCCGGATATCCTGCACGCGTTCAAGAAAAAGAATCCGGACATCGTTGTTGACATTTATGAAGGAACTTACGGTGATGTAAAACAGTGGCTGCGGAGTGGTATCATCGACTTTGGTTTCCAGTCGTATTCCGCCAGTGATGATCTGCCGTTTGAACCTCTGCATCTGGACCCGCTTCTCTGTGTTCTTCCAAAGGGGCATCCGAAAAAAGGGCCTGCGGACTATATTACGTTTGACGAGATCCGTCACATGCCGTTTATCATGCTGCAGGAAACGGTTGATTCCGATATTCGAGATTACCTGAAAAACCATCAGATCACATACAGTTCCAACTGTCATATTGAAGATGATCTTTCCGCCCTGGTCATGGTGGAAAGCGGCTTCGGTTATGCCGTGATGCCGGAGATGGTTCTGAAAGGGATCCCATACGCTATTGATACCTATCCATTTGAAGAACCGGGCTATCGCCTTGTCGGACTGTCAACGCTGGACTATAACGGCATGTCTCCTGCTGCCAGATCTCTTTACGATACGATCATCTCCATGTATCAGCAGGAAGATATTGAAGCAAAAATGCATTCGTACCTGAACAGGAGCACATTATGATCCATAGAAAATCAAAACGCACGATCCTCTTTTTTGTTCTGCTGGCGATGATGCTGGCCACCCTTCTGACCGGATGCAAGCCAGGGCAAAATGGCGGGAACGATCCAACCAATCAGACAACCGCATCCACGGAAACGCTACCGGTTGTAGAACCAGATTCCGGGCAGTTTGATCCGTCCATGATCCCGGACTTTAACGGGAAGGACTATCTGATCAAAGTAAATGACAATAAACCATTCTTTACCGAGGATGAACTCCTGACAGAATATACAGCCAGCCTGTCGGAGCTGGATGATCTTGGCCGCGCACATGTCGCCTGGATGTGTGCAGACGAACCTCACATTCAGACCGGCGAGCGGGAAAGTATTTATAAATTGAAACCGGCCGGCTGGCACGGCGGCGGTTTCTACGAACGCAGTCATCTGCTGATGTGGAAATTGTCCGGCATTAATGACCTGCGTAATCTTGTCACCGGAACAGCAACGTTTAACGAAGATAACATGCAGGACTACGAAAAGAAGGTAACAGCCTATTTGTGGGATCATGACAGAAATCATGTTATGTACCGGGTCACTCCGGTGTATAAGGGAGACGAGCTGCTCTGCCGCGGGGTCCTGATGGAGGCTTACTCTGTGGAGGATCACGGCAAACTGGAATACTGCGTGTTTGTGTATAATGCAGAACCTGGAGCAACCATTGATTATCTGACCGGCGACTTTATGATAGAAGCAAACTAGATTTTGAGGCATATAGATGAGACTGAGAAATATTCCCGGCGCACGGGAAGAGATTGCGGCAAGTAAATATACAATTCCTGCTGAGCCTGCACCTGGTGTGGAGGTGGAGATCCGTTCACATAAATACGGAGATAAAAAATCCGATGAAGGCGGACGTATGGTCCTGGGCGACTGGGCTGTGAAAGGACATTGGCACGATGTATTTGGGAACAGCAACCCGATCCATATCGAAATTGGTATGGGTAAAGGTGCCTTTCTGATGGAACACGCCCGTCGCGAACCTGATGTGAATTTTGTTGGGATCGAAAAGTATTCCAGCGTACTGCTACGCGCAGTGCAGAAACAGAATGAGGAAAACCTGCCGAACCTTCGTCTGGTTCGGATGGATGCGGAATATATCACCGATGTCTTTGCCCCAGGAGAAGTGGCCCGGATCTATCTGAATTTCTCTGATCCCTGGCCAAAGGCAAGGACTGCCAAGCGCAGGCTCACATCGCAGCAATTCCTTGCACGCTACGATCAGATCCTGCAGCCGGATGGCATAGTGGAATTCAAAACGGATAATATTGATCTGTTCGACTTCTCTTTGGAAGAAATTGAACCCGCTGGATGGAAACTGCTCGCACAGACACGTGATCTGCACAGAGATCCTGACATGAGTGAAGGGAATATCATGACAGAGTACGAAACCAAATTCTCCGCCCTGGGACAGAAGATTTGCAAGTATGTGATCGCCCGCTGAAATCTTGAAAAACTAATTGATTTTTGTATCTGATTACTCTATAATAGCCAATGCGTCACGAAAGTGAAATGCAAATGCACCCTTAGCTCAGTTGGTAGAGCACCTGACTCTTAATCAGGGTGTCCAGGGTTCGAGCCCCTGAGGGTGCACGGTGTTTATGAGGATCTGACATTCATGTCAGGTCTTCTTTTTTGTTGAATTATCAACGTTTTTCGAACTTTCGATTGCTTTTTACAGCTGTTTAGAATTTCAATTAAAAATGATCAAATGATTAGTTTTTTCTAATCATGATTGTAAGCAAATGGGTTTTATTAACATTGCAAAGAATATTTGCGTGACTTTTCCTCGTTTTTTTTGATATTGTATTCCTGTAATCAATATCCATGATGGGAGCCAGCAGTATTCAGGAGAAAAATTCATGAATGTTGTAGGAAAGAATATTAAAAAACTTCGAATATCTCAGGGAATGACACAGGAAGAGCTGGCTGAAAAAATGTTTGTCACAAGACAGACGATCAGCAATTGGGAAAATGGAAAAAGCCAGCCGGATCTGGAGACATTGTCTATTATGTCCAACCTGTTTGCAGTAGATCCTTCTGCATTAATATACGGAGTAAAAAAAGCGTATCCGCGTTTTCAAAAAAAATACGTTATTGTGGCTGCAATCAGCCTCTGTGTAGTTATCCTGACTGTCATCTTTGAATTCACCTTATATCCAAAACTCGTGGATAATTACCTTTTTATGCTTAATGGAGCTTTTGAGCTCACACTTTATTCTATGGCAGTCCGTTCGCTGGGCTTTTTTGCCCTGGGTGTTTTTCTGGTATCACTGCTTTCTCTATGGGTGGATACCCGGCTGGAAAAGAAGGTGCGTATCGTTATTCTGATTATTGGTATTCTTCTGCTCGTTCTTTCCCTCTGGCTGCTGATCGAGCTGATTCTGATTTATCAAGCACCCCAGGTGTTCCCTGGTTTTATTCTGTTTTCCTCTGTCTTTACTTCTCAATACCTTAGGACAGTCTTTATAGTTGTGCTGCCATTGCTTGCCGGGGCCGGATTGTTTTTGGGGTGGAAAAGAAAATGAAAAGAAAAACGGTCTTCTTAAATACCCTTGTTCTTTTAATGGGAAGCATCCTTTTCCTGTTGTCCGCCTGTGCCAGGCATGTGCCAATAGGTCCAAATGAGGAGCCTCTTCCATACTGGACCGGTGAGGATGGAATATATATCGATGTCAGGGAGAATCTATCGGCCTATGGGATTAGAGGCAAAGACTACTCCAATATGATATATCGCGCCCCGCAGTTTTTTGTAGACTCTGAGAGGAAAACCGAAGTTGTGGGAAATATGGGCAATAATACCTGGAAATTATGGGTTCCTGCAGGGTCAAAGGATATTTATGTTCTTCCTCCGCAGATTGCCTTGATCACAAAAATGGAAGAACAGCAGATTCCATTAGACCAGGTATTTCCAATCCAGACTGATTATTTTTCTGTTGTTGGGATTTCCATCCCTAAACTAGCAGGGAAATATCCGTATGAGAAAAGGCTTTTAATCGAGGTCTGTTTGAGCTCTGAGAGCAACCAGTATCCGGAACGATTAAATCTTATATATGATGGGATCCGATATCGTTTTTCGGGAATAAGCGCGCACGAGAGTGAAGATAAGTGGAGCTATATCATATTCAAGTGCGAAATGCCGGACTTAAATACGGCGGCGATGGCCATGAAGTATGGCTCACTGCAGTATTCAGAGCTGCAGACAATCGTTCTGGCAGAAGAGGCTGTTTATACCTGCAGTGATGAAACGATAAATATACATATTATCGCTTTGGAGGATTAATATTTGTTATTAATCTCCACTGACGATATACACTTCTTCTTTTTCTGTTCCTGGATACTTTTCTATATTCATTATTTTGCCTCTTTTCATCAAATACTCAGCTCTGCAAATTCCAATTTGTAATTGTCCGCCTCAGGCATACTTAGCATGCGAATTAGCGGTTACGATCATGATGATAATAAATATGATTGTGGATCCTATTGCGCTGACCAGCTGTATTGTTCTGATTATGCTGTTGCGAACTCCAAACAGAAACAGAACACTTGTTATAATACTGACAGCGGCAAAAACAATCTGCAGATATATCAGGAATGACTGATCAGCAATATTTAGCCTTGCTATCGGGCTGCGGTGCCATTCTCGAACCTCCCCTGTAGGCATCATTGCCCGATCCGTATAGATGTTCAAATTCAGAACAACAAAAAACAAAATATTTACGATGATGGAAAGAATAGTTATCAGCATCTGTCATCAGCCCCTTCTGTGCTAAGTACTACTTCATGATTTCCCGGCAAATGAGAATTTATCTATAGCTTCAGCAGCATATAAACCAATTCCTGATAGCCGGTTTTTTTTGAGTTGAATCCTCTTGGATTCCGTCCGTATTCAATGAATCCTAAACTCCGGTACAAAGACAACGCCCTTTCATTCTCGGCGACCACATTCAATTCCAATTGATCGTATCCTGCAGCCTTGGCACATTGAATGCATGCCTTAGTCAGTGCTTTGCCTAATCCAAGTCCCCAATACTCCTTCAATATACCAATACCAAATTCGGCCCTGTGTTTAACTTTATATTTTTCCCCAACAGACTCGACACCGGCAGTCCCTGCAATCTTTCCATCAACTATGGCAACAAGCTCTATTTCGTTTGGACTTACTGCTTTCTCCTTCAGGAACTGTGCCTCTTGCTCTGAATCAAAACTGTTTTCATCGGGATAGGTTAACAAATAATCCGTCTCACCATGTGTGCGGTTAAAAACCTCAAAAACTGCTTTACCGTCTGGCTCATCGCCGTTCCGGATCATCGCTTCCTTACCATTTTTAAGTTGTATCGGCTGTTCGTACTTCATCTCTTTGTCCTATAATAAACACCCATATTGTTAAACGGTTCCAGAGCACATACTTTCCAAATATTCTTTTTCGTTATTTCTTCGAATCTGATCATTACTGTTTTCCTTCTATACTTGGCTTAACTCAGATAACAAATCATATTAAGTGAATCTGGTGCATCTTCGTCGATGTACCCGGAATCCACGAAACCTTTTTTCTGATAAAGATGGATGGCCGCGATATCGTCTTTTTTCACACACACTTCTACGTGATCATAATGACCTTCTTTGCGCAGCTCATCCAGAATAAGCCCGAGAGCTTCGGATCCATACCCTTTCCCCTGATAACGTTGGTCGATCATGAATTGCTGCAGATCATAGCCAAGGGGCTCATCTGTAAATTCTCTGACGAGCGATACCCCAACAATTGTTCCACCATTTTCAATGACAAATATTCTGGCATTGCAATCTCGATAGACATATCCTCTTGCCAGAATGCCTATCACAGGTGCAACATAACTTTTTTGACTGTCTTTTACACTCAGGCCGGCTACCTCAAACCAGTTATTTTCAGTTACTTCCGTTAATCTGATTATCATCTTGTTTTCTTCTTTATTTGTTGCCATAGCAAACCAATTTTATTTGTACACCACTTCAAACTCTTCACAAACTACTTTTGTATTCTCATTAAATGTTTTTTGCACAGAAGCAAGTTCATTGGTCAGGAAATTTACATGAACCTGTCGCCAGTATTCTAAAGATCTGTCGCCTTCCCCCTCTTTAAAAGCATGTTCTTCTGAAACTTTATTGAAGTCCGTTACATATACTTTGAGCGTTTTAATAATACACACTGCTTCTTCGCCTGAATTCAGGATAACACTATAATCCCCTGCTTGCGGAAGCGGCTCATCGTTTATCTGATACAGATCATATGCAGAGCAGGTTGCCGTTTTGATCCCCTGTATGACTAAATCTGCAAGTTTGTCTGGAGCTTCTCCGAAAGACCACGCTTCATAGTTTCCGGTAAGTCCGGATTGTTTCCACAGTTCTTCTGCTGTCATGGTTAGTCCTCACATATTCCGATGATACAGATTTGACAAAATAGAATCTATCTTTCTGATTTTAACAGTGCGTACCAGCATGCATCGCAGATACCTTGATTGTTTCTGTCGGCGCTTCGCATGGTTCCCTCATATTTCATTCCACACTTTTTCATAACCATCCCGGAATGTGGATTTCTTGGATCGTGACGGCTTTCAATACGGTTCGCACCTACTGTATCGAAGAAATAATCCATTACTGCTTTCATGGCCTCTGACATGATTCCCATATGCCACCATTTTTGTCCAAGACAGTAACCAATATGGACCATGTCGATATTATCATTCAGGCTCACTGCGGCAATGCTTCCGATAGGATCCGTTCCATTCTCTTTCAAGACAATGGCCCACTGATAATAGTCTTTCTTTTGGTAAGAGGAGATCCAGTCTTCTAATACTGCTTTGCTGACATCGATGCCGGAATGTGCAGGCCAAGTCAAATATTTCACCACTTCCGGATCGGAAGCCCAGTTTTTATACATTGACTCCGCATCATCAATGAAGAATTGTCTTAATATCAATCTTTCTGTTTCAATCCTTTGTGTTCCACAATGTCTCATGGCATCCTCCCCCGTCAAATGTCAACTTTTCAAAGCTATTGCATATCAAAAAGTTGTCCGGTATAGGCGGTTGTGAATTTGGCTTTTGCAATTACGTTATCCGCCTCATCATAAACCCGCACACGGATATCAACCGTTTCCTGATCATGAAGATCTTTGCATTTTGCTTCTGCCCGCAATTTACCAGAGGTTGCAAAGCCAATATATGTGATCTCTCCAACGACACCGTAACCATCATATCCATATGATAAAACGGCTGCTGCGCCTGCTGTTTCTGCCAAGCTATATAAAACGGCCGGATGAGCGTGTGTCCTTCCCACGTGGCTTAAATGCTTTTCGGTCAGCTCAACTTCATAAACCGCATAACCGGGAGAAACCTCCTTTAAACGCATTCCGTTTTCAAAATTAAAAACATCATTCTTGTCGAAGTATTCTTTTAAATCCATATTTGCCTCTCCATTCTTATGTCATTCTGAAATAAAGTCTGCCAGGCAAACTTCCATTCGTTGAAAAGCATTATAACATAACCCGAAGCTTATCTATAAAGCAAGTTTTATTTGGGTGTATGTTATAATTGAAAATAATGCATAAAAAGGAGCTTTGAAACAATGACGAACAAAGATATACTGCGCATTGCGATGGAACAGTCTGCGGCAGATATAGGATGCCGTCCGGAAGACTTTCTGGCGGATAAAAATGTGGTCGTTCCGTTTCAGCTAAGTGCGGATGCCAAGAAATACTATAAGCTACCTATCACCTGCAATTTCATTTCGTATGGCAATAATATAGTTGCAGCGGCAACGGATGATGTATCTGATATCGTAATAGAATACATTGAAAAATATGAGTTTTACCACTGCTTTGAAACACCAAACATGCATTGGCTTAATGAACGACTTGCTTTAAAGGGCTATGCCGTCTGCTTTATGGCTGAGTATTATCTTCCGAATATGAGCAGACTGTCGGAACTGCCTTGTTCGTTTGCTTTGAGAGTGTTGGAAAAAAAACAGTTTGAAGAGCTGTATCTGCCTGAATGGTCAAACGCATTATGCCGCGACCGGAAAGAATTAGATGTGCTTGGTGTAGGAGCATTCAATGGGAATGAACTGATCGGATTGGCCGGGTGTTCTGCCGACGCCAAAGATATGTGGCAGATAGGGGTAGATGTTCTTCCGGAATACAGAAGAAGGGGAGTTGCTTCTGCCATCACATCAAAACTGTCATTAGAAATACTTGCACGCGGCAAGGTTCCGTTCTACTGTTCCGCCTGGTCAAATATACGCTCCGTTAGAAATGGGATCAAAAGCGGATTCATCCCTGCCTGGGTAGAAATGACGGTAAAACCTGTTGATGTAGTAAATGAGATGAACTAAAATAGTATTAATTAAAAATTGAGGAGGTATCAATCATGCAGCAGAATATTCTTGTTACCGTGTTCAACGTTGAAAGTGAAGGCTATCAGGCAATTACTGAACTGAAGCAGAAATTTGAAGGCGATTCCTGGTTTGTATCAGAAGCAGCTCTGATCAAAAAGGAGGCGGGCACTTATAAGACGATCGATCTTTTTGACAGCAAGGCTCATACTGCAGATGACACCCTGATCGGCGGATTAATCGGCATGTGCGTAGGCGTTCTGGGCGGCCCGATCGGTATGCTTCTTGGCGCAAGCTACGGTGCACTGGTTGGAAACAGCGTAGATGCTATTGACACAATGGATGCTGTTTCTCTTCTGGAGCAGATTGTCGGAAAATTAGACGACGGCATGCTGGCACTGGTTGCTCTGGCAGAGGAGAAATCTCCGGCGGCACTGGATGCACAATTTGCAAAGTTTGATACGATAGTTGCTCGTTTTGATGCAGCTGTTGTTGCACAGGAAGTAGAAAAAGCCCGTGAGATGGAAGCAGAAATGCGAAGACTGGCAAGACTCGAACTGCGCAAACAGAGAACAGATGAATTCAAAGGCAAAGTGGAAGAAAAAAGAGCAAAACTGAAAGCAAGATTTGCAAAAGAATAAAAATAAATCTGTTTTAATTATGCGGGCTCGCAGAGAAATCTGCGAGCCTTTGTTGTATAATGTAACAGAAAGGAAGAAAGCATGAAAGTTAAAATAGCATTGCTGCAGCTGCTTCCGGAAAAAGACCTGGAGGGGCAGCTGAAAAAAGGAAAAATAGCCTGCATAAGAGCAAAGGAAACGGGTGCTGATATTGCCTTATTCCCGGAAATGTGGAGTGATGGTTACGCTCTTCCACAGGACCGCGCAGAATTGGATGCGCTGTCAATTGATGCTGACAGTGACTTTGTCTGTGCATTCAAAAAACTGGCAGGTGAACTGCAGATGGCTATTGGCATCACCTTTCTGGAAAGGCACGAACCGAAACCGCTCAATTCCATGGTCCTGTTTGACCGAAACGGATCTGAAAAACTTCACTACTCCAAAGTCCATACCTGCGACTTTGACCTGGAAAAGGTGTTGTCATCCGGCGATGATTTTTATGTGACGGATCTGGATATCGGCAAAGGCACAGTAAAGATTGGTTCGATGATCTGCTTTGACAGAGAATTCCCGGAAAGTGCACGGATCTTAATGCTGAAAGGGGCAGAAATCATTCTGGCACCTAACGCTTGTCCAATGGAGATCAACCGTTTATCTGCTTTGCGCTCCCGGGCCTATGAGAATATGTTGGCTGTTGCCACCTGCAATTATCCAAAAGGACAGCCTGACTGCAATGGACATTCCACAGTTTTCGATGGTGTCGCCTGGCTGGAGGATGAGCCGGATGTACGTGATATGTGCATTCTGGAAGCATCGGAAGATGAAGGGATATATCTTGCGGAAATAGATATGGATATGCTGCGAGTCTACCGCGAAAAAGAAGTAATGGGCAGCAAATACCGGCGTCCGGATAAATATGATATGATTAATAAACAATAGATAAAGGAGAATATATCATGGAAAAGATTCATACAGAGAAATCTCCGGCTGCAGTCGGACCGTATTCCCAGGCTATGGTAGTGAACGGACTTGTCTATACATCCGGACAGATCCCGCTTGATCCTGCAACGGGAGAGTTGGTTGGAGAAACCATTGAAGAGCAGGCAGAACAGGTCATGAAAAACCTCGTAGCCATTCTTGAGGCTGCCGGAACTACACCGGAGAAGGTCGTAAAGACACTGTGCTTCCTTACGGACATGAATGATTTTGCTGCCTTTAACGAAGTTTATGCCAAATACTTTACAGAGAAACCTGCAAGATCCTGTGTAGGTATTCAGTCTCTGCCTAAGGGTGCCATTTGTGAAGTAGAGGTAATTGCTGAGCTTTGACCTAAGGTCACTTCAGATCGTGCTCCATCCGCTCGATCACCTCATCCTGGATCGCCGGCGTCAGCCTTGTAAAATAGGCACTGTAACCGGCTACTCTCACGACGAGTTCTGAATGGTCATTCGGATGCACTTTTGCATCTACCATTTCTTCTCTGTCGACAACATTAAACTGAATGTGCTTGCCACCATGTGTCAAAAATGTTTTGATCATGCTGGCAAGTTTTTTCAGGTCCTCTTCTGTCTTCATGGCGGAAGGATGGAACTTCATATTCATGAGTGTTCCCTGGTATGGATCCTGATCCACGCGCATAGCGCTTTGTAAAACTGCGAGCGGTCCATGCGTATCCGTTCCATGATCCGGAGACAGGGATGCGTCTGCCAGGATCGTGCCACCTTTTCTTCCGTCCGGTGTTGCACCCGTAACAGCACCGCCAGGCTGATGCGCAGAAATGGAGATGGCGTTTGGTTTCAGCGAATCGCCATATACGCATGGAAGGCTGAGGCAGGTATCTGCGTGAAGCTTGTAAACTTCTGCAACCATCTCATCCACTTCCGGAATATTATTACCGTATTTCGGCTGCGATGCAAAATCTTTCTGCATCGTCTCGTAGCCGACCCAGTCTGCGTCAAGCGCATCCATCAGCTGTTTCATCGTATATTTTTTCTCATCGAAAACCAGCTTGCGGATCGCATAAAGTCCGTTTCCGGTATTGACTCCGCCAACGGCTCCAAGCACCGCACCATTCTCAAAAGTGAACCGGCGGTTGTACATATCCTTGCCTACTTTCACGCCGTCTTTCATCAAGCTGGACCGGAACACATCCGGGAAAAGATCGCGCCCTGCGATCAGCTCCACATTGATCCGTTCGTTTGCCATCCGCATCAAATGGCGGATCTCATCATAAATGGCAGCCTTTACTTCTTCAAAGGATTCCATCTGCGTTACATCGCCAACAGGCTTTCCAACCATTTCCTGTGTATAACGGCAAAAGCCGTTGTGCAGTGCAATATCCATGGCCTGAGGTATGATAAAGAAGCAGCAGACCTGTGTACGTGTTACGGCTTGTACGTTTCCATCTACGCAGCCGGTGCAGCACCAATCCCTTGCTTCTTCTAATGTCAGTGCATTCTGCGGACTCTGTTTGGTGAAGAAATTGATATAGCTCTCATCTCCGACAAAGGCCGGCATTCCTATCCCGGTGCGGACACATTCCAGCGCTTTCACCATAAACTGTTCCGGGGTATTCTCATGCACACGGATCGTGAGCGTGTGATGCGGTGTGTGCGTTTCCTTTGCTGCTTCTATCAACAGATAGCTGAGCTCATTTGTAGCATCGCTGCCATCTGCTTTTACGCCGCCGATAGTCCAGTTATACCATTTTGCCATGCCGGCATTTTTCGCACGGTTTGCCTGTCCGGAAACACGATTGATCTTCATACATTTGATCCGGAGGATCTCCAGTAACTCCAGTACTTTCTCATCGGTGATATTTCCGTTTTCTATATCCCGTTTGTAGAATGGATACATATACTGGTCAAATCTGCCGGCGCTGGTCGTCGGGCTTGGGCAGCACATTAAAAAGGTAAACCAGAAACTCTGCAGTGCTTCATAAAACGTATCTGCAGGTTCATACGGAACTTTGCGGCAGATTCGCGCCATCTCTTTAAGCTCTGCTCTTCGCGTTTCATCTTCTTCCTTTGCAGCCATATCTTCCGCAAGATCTGCGTAGCGGTTTGCAAAACGGACCCAGGCTTCAAACACAATAACCACGCCTTCCCAGAAGGCACGCTTCTCCATAATATCCGGCTCTTCGTAACGGATATTTTTCAGATTCTCTTTAGCTTCTGCGATAATGCTCCTGGCGCCTTCATTCAGGATCTTAGCGTAATCGATGGTAACAAGAGCAAACCCTGGTCCCAGGCCATATCCGGACATTGCAAAGCCTCCGCCGGATCCGCCCTTTTTATCTTTCCAAGGCGGAAGAATGGTTCCGGATTTCATGAAAGGCCACAGACGTTCATTCTGGCCCAGCGATTTCCCCATTTCTTCCACAAGATTACTGTTTGCGGAATTCCCGGCAAAACGTTCATTCAGCCGGTAGAGTTCTTCTTCATCTTCCGGGGAGATGGTATAGATCTCACTCTTCAGGGACTCTACTTCATCTTTGGTCCAAACACCGTACTCATACTGCATCTCAAGCCCGAATGGCTTGGAGGCACCACTGCCGCAGAGCAGATCTTCCGGCTCAATAAAGATAGTAATGTTGTCCAATATATTGGCATGCAGCTTCGACCGGCGCAGCAGCATTGGCTCGCCTCCGGTCTCTTCCAACGATTCATTTGCAAGGCGGAACAGTTCCACACATAATGGATATTTGCTGATACGCAATGCGTCTTTCATTCGCTGCACTCGGCCTGTCATAGGAGTCCCTCCGATTTGTTTTTTATTATCTTCACCCTACCACTTCGAAGTGGCAATTTCAACAGAATTCCCTGTTTCCCATCCTTATATCGTGATAGAATGAAGGAAAGTTTTCAGGAGAACAGACCATGGATGAAGCAGCATTAAGAAATGTTAGCGGAACAATTTTTAATATTCAGCATTACAGCATTCACGATGGCCCGGGCATTCGCACGAATGTCTTTTTAAAGGGCTGTCCGCTCCGCTGTTTATGGTGCTCCAATCCAGAATCTCAGCAGCAGGTTCCGCAGCTGATGTTCCGTGCAGACCGCTGCACGGGGTGCGGTGCATGTATTTCGTCCTGCCCGGTTTCCGCGATCTCTCTTGTAGATCAACGCGTCCAAAATGACCGCTCTCTTTGCACAGGGTGCGGCGCGTGCGTTGCTGTTTGTCCAAACGAGGCACGTGAGATCATAGGAACTACTGCGACTGCCGGAGAAGTCTTTGATGAAGTGGCACAGGATGAGCTGTTTTACGCAAAAGACGGCGGCGTGACCCTGACCGGCGGCGAGGTGCTTGTCCAGCCTGCTTTCGCTTCTGCCGTTCTGCAGTTATGCAGGCAGGCTAAGATCCATACCGCAATTGAGACCTGCGGTTTTGCTGATTGGGCTGCCCTTAAAGAGGTCCTGCAGTATACTGACCTGGTATTATATGACCTGAAAGAAATGGATCCGGAACTTCATAAGAAATATACCGGCGTTGATAACAGCAGGATCCTGGAGAACCTGAAAAAGATCGATGATCAGATGGACCTTGAAATATGGGTTCGTGTACCCCTCATTCCGGGCTGCAATGATGACAAAGAAAACCTTCTTGCCACTGCACGTTTTGTAAAAGAGAATCTGCACAAATGTACGCAGATTCATCTTCTCCCATTCCACCGCCTTGGTGAGGGAAAATATGAACAATTGGAAAATGAACCGAATGGCTTTAGCAGTACCGTTCCGGATGACTCCTATATGGAATCACTCCGGGATTATGTCAAAAGTTTCGGCCTGGACTGCAGATAAGAAAGGATGCGCAAACGATGAATGACAATACCACTCCGCTTTCCGCAAAGGAATACGATTCGGAGATCAACAAAACCATACCCTTTAACAGTACATTTTATGAGCAGACAATAGACGTCATTACCCAGTGTGATTTTCCATCGATCCACTGGCTTGACTTAGGATGCGGCACCGGTACTTTGGAGGAACGTGCCTTATCGCATTTTCCATCTGCTGCCTTTGTCCTGGTCGACCCTTCCGAAAAAATGCTGGATCAGGCAAAGAATAAGCTAGCTGCATATGATTTCAAATATATCTGCGGAAAGTCAACGGATATCTGTTTTAAAGAGGAATTTGAAGTCGTTACAGCCATCCAGTCTCATCACTATATGTCCGCAGAAGAGCGGGAATGCGCCGTAGAAAAAGTTTATCGTGCCTTGAAAAAAGATGGGATCTTTGTTTGCTTTGAAAATGTGATTCCGGCTGATGAAGCAATCAAGAAAAGAGAATTACTCCGTTGGGGACGCTATCAGCAGAGGCAGGGAAAAACAGCAGAAGAAGCTCTGGCACATAATGCCAGATGCGGCGTCAGCTATTTCCCGTTAACAGTAGATGCGCATGTCGAACTTTTAAAGAAGACCGGTTTTCGGGCCGTCCATGTCTTTTGGATCAGTTATATGCAGATGGGCATTTACGCAATTCGCTAAATATCGATACTGGTTCCAGGGATCTGCACCAGGCAATTGATGCCTGCTGCCTCACAATATTTTGCAAGTTTATAGAACACAACTTCCGTCTTTTCCACAAGACGCGGCATGCCGGTAACTGGCCTGGTCAGCGGAGAAAAGAAATTGTCCCAATGCACCGGGATCACCAGCTTTGGCTCCAGTTTATCGATCGTCTCTTCGTAAAATGTCTTTTCCATCGCACCATCCGCCTTATGCAGACCTGCCACTCCCAGGAATAATACATCTGCTTTATAGCCGTCCATCTGCCCTTCAATATAGTTGAAGCTTGGACGGATCATGAAGCGCTTTCCTTCTGCTTCCACGTAAAAGTCATAAGAACCGCCTTCTTTGTAATCACGCAATTTTGCAGGCTGGTGCAGCGGTTTATCAATAGACTGCCCCAGGTCATTATTAAGAACTGTCGGTTTGGAATGGATCGAAGGGATAACTTTGATACGGTAATTCCCTACTTCATATGTTTCATTTGATGCAAATTCTACTAAACGGTCTTCCGGAACATCGCCGCCGCGTGCCACGTTCATGGTTGAGCTGGCGCCATAGATTACTGCATTACACTTATTTGCAATATAAGGTGCATCCATTACATGATCATGATGAGAATGAGATACAAAGATTGCTTTCAGCCGGTCTACGTGATGCAGTCTCAGCTTTTCATCCACGACCTGCGTATCTGTCGGTACGCTCGACGAGGATATATATTTCATCAGGGATGGTCTGGTCAGATGTGTGTCAAAAAAGATCTGGTCCTTGCCGTCATCAAACAGTAATGTTGTCGTTCCGAAAAAAGTCACTTTCATGTTATGTCCCTCTCTACTGTTTATTTCTTGTAAATGCCTTTCCCATCATACTCTTCAATAAGTCATATTACCAGTTCTTTTTATAGACAGCGTCTTTCTCAGCTGATAAACTTCACGTATGCGTACATCGTCTCAAAAATCATATATTATGCTGATCACTTCGCTGGTCATCTTCGGAACGATAGGGATCTTTCGCAGATACATTCCGCTGTCTTCTGCTCTCATCGCATTTTTCCGGGGATTGATTGGTGCGCTTTCTTTATTCCTGATCACCTTGTTTTTAAAGAAAGAAAAGTGGCAGAGGATCGGTGCCAAAAAGTTTATTGGCCTGGTCATCACCGGCGCATTCATTGGCATCAACTGGATCCTGCTTTTTGAGGCGTTCAATTTCACCACCATCGCCAAAGCAACGCTTTGTTATTACCTGCAGCCGACCATAGTGCTGCTTGTTGCTCCGTTTCTGTTAAAAGAAAAGCTGACGCTGAAAAAGATCCTTTGTGCGATTGCAGCTCTTATTGGCATGATTCTGGTTTCCGGCGTCCTGCGTGCGGGCGGTACACAGACTGGAGATTTTAAAGGCGTTCTGCTGGCGCTCGGTGCGGCCTGTCTTTACGCGGCCGTTATCATCCTGAACAAAAAGATCACAGATGTGAACATCTATCAAAAGACCACGATCCAGCTGTTTTTTGCCGGCGTGGTCCTGCTTCCATATCTGCTGATAACCGGGGATTTTAAGAATCTGACGATGAACGCAAATACCGTGATCCTGCTTCTGATCGTCTGCATCATCCACACCGGATTGGCATACGCGCTCTATTTTGGCAGTATGACGGCTTTAAAGGCACAGACCATCTCCTTGTTCAGCTACATCGATCCAATCGTTGCTATGGTCGTTTCCGCCGTTATTCTGAAAGAAGGAATCACTTGGGAAGGCATCATCGGCGCTGTGCTGATCATCGGCTCTGCTATTGTCAGCGAGTATGAGCGTAAGTAGATTCCTTCGGCTCCCATCAATCTATCGATGACGAATAATATACTGATACCGCGCTAATGCGGAATCAATCACCTGCTCCCAAGGGGTCGGCAAGGTTTCTTTGGCTGTCCTGCCAACCTTTTGCAAAGTAGAACGGTCACTCAAAGCAGATTTGATCACTTTGGCCAGATCAACCGGATCGTCTTTGCACAAGAATCCATTCTCACCGTTCTTAATGCCTTCAGCCGCTCCGCTTTTCCGCACGGTGATAGATGGCGTGCCTACAGCAGCTGCTTCCCGTACCACTAATCCAAAGGTGTCATAAAGCGAAGGAAATACAAACAAGTCTGCGCAGGAATACAGTGCCATCTTAACAGTGTTATCGCTGATGAATCCGGTCTGGATCACTTTATCCGCAATACCCAGTTCCTGTGCCAAAGCAGTGATCTCTTTTTCGTGCGGTCCTGCGCCCGCCAAAACAAGCCGGAAATCCGCATCCAACAGTGCCGCTGCAAGCAGGATACACCGGATATTCTTTTTCCAATTCATCTGCCCCATAAAAAGCAGGACGGGATGTCCGTTCAATCCATACTGCTGTCGGATCTCTTTTTTAAGTTTTGTATTCACCTTAGCGATATCCGTACCGTTGCTCATGACCTTGACTGGACGGCTGCATCCATAGTCTTTAATGGTCTGTGCGGAAGATTTGCTGACCGCCCAGACCTCATCACATTTATTGTAGAAACTGCCGACATACTTGGAACCAACTGCAGCCAGCGGTTTGATGCCTGTCATTTCCAGAATGTCATCATAGTAGTTGGAATGAAAAGTACCCACCACCGGCACTTTGTGATTCTGCGCATATAAAAGACCTGCCTGCCCCGCTGTAAAAGGAGTGTGGACATGGATCAG
The DNA here is from genome assembly GCA_017652745.1 of Lachnospiraceae bacterium. Classification (GTDB taxonomy): domain Bacteria; phylum Bacillota; class Clostridia; order Lachnospirales; family Lachnospiraceae; genus RGIG5612. The sequence goes on along the minus strand of JAGCAK010000028.1, from coordinate 2,094 downwards.
ATCTGCCTCGATCATGTTCAGCCTTGACTGGCAGTTTGCATCCAGCGCCGGCAGGCCGGCACGGTAACTCTTTAATTTGGCAAGATTAAAACCGATATAATCGATGATCTCAAACGGGAGATTACCGCGGTATCCGGTGTCTGTCTGCGGTGCTACCACATAGACCTCATGCCCTTTTTTTGCCATGGTCAGAGCATATTGATAGACAACGTTCCCAACCCCGTCTGTGACCGGTATAAATGAATCTGTAAATTGAATGATCTTCATGATAATGGATTATGTAATTTCGTGATGCTATACTTCTAGTCCTGGAATAAGTCTGTGCTGAAATAACGCTCGCCTGTATCCGGAAGAACAGTCACGATACGTTTGCCCTTGCCCAGCAGTTTTGCCATGCGCAGTGCCGCGCAGACATTCGTCCCGCTGGAGATACCGCAAAGGATCCCTTCTTTTCGTACCAGGTCTCTGGTTGTATTTAGCGCTTCTTCGTCTGTTACGATCGCAATATCGGAATATATCTGCAGATCAAGGATCTCCGGGATCAGACCATCACCAATGCCCATCTGGATATGAGAGCCTATGGAGCCGCCGGAAAGGATTGCTGCATGTGCCGGTTCCACGGCCCAGATCATCATATCCGGATTGGCTTCTTTTAACACTTTTCCGATACCAGTGATCGTACCGCCGGTACCGATACCTGAGCAGAAGCCGTCAATCGGACCTTCTGCCTGTGCGATTATTTCTTTTGCCGTATGTAAAAGATGAGCATGCACATTCTCCGGATTTTCAAACTGATTCGGAACAAAGACACGCGGATCTTCTGCCTTCATCTGCTGCGCTTTGGCAATACATTTTTCCATGCACTCGCCAATATTGAATTCATCATGAATCAGGATCAGCTCCGCTCCGTACTGACGAATCAATAGACGGCGTTCGCGGCTGACGGAATCAGGCATGATGATGATAACTTTATATCCTTTCACTGCACCAACCAGTGCCAACCCAATGCCCTGATTTCCGCTGGTCGGTTCAACTATGATTGAATCCGGCTTCAGGATGCCTGCTTCTTCTGCCGCCTGGATCATTTAAAGCGCCGTCCGGGTCTTGATCGATCCGCCAACATTCAGACCTTCATATTTGACAAGAACTTCCGCATCCTCCGGACCTGTCATACGGTTAAGACGGATCAGCGGTGTGTTTCCAACTGCTTCTAATACATTATTAAAAATCATGTGAGCTATAATCCTTTATCCTTTTATCATTCAAAAAGGCGGATACTCTCCGCCTTTTTGATCTGTATGTTTTTAATGGTTTTTATTATGATTGCAAGCTTTGCTGTCTTTCTGTTCCGTCATTCCCTGCTTGTAAATCTGCCCATTAGCCACATTACATTTTATACAACTTAGTTTTCTTTCCGACCTTTCTTAAGAAGGATCAGGCTGGTTGCTCCAGCTGCCAGTGCCAGTCCCATAAGTACCAGTAACAGTGCGATGTTGCTGTTATGGTCACCGGTCGGTGGAGCATCGTACTTGTTGGTAAACGAGAACTGAGCCTTATCTGAGGTCGGATCTACTACCAGGTTGCCTTCTCCGTCATCAGTTACTGTGAATGTCAGGGTCTTGCCTGTTACAGCATCCGGGTCATTTGTAACATTCGGTACGGATCCGGACTCTGTTACCTTGTATTCATAGGTTCCTGCTACGGTGAATTCAAGTACTCCAAATTCGTAGAAGCCTTTCTTGCCTGGGAACTCATTCTCGGCAATATTAGTGATCTCTGTGACTTCCTCGTCATCCCTAATCGGCATTGGTGCACCTTCCGTGAGTGCCTCAATCTTGAAGGTGAAATCTCCCTTGTTGTAGAACTTCTCCGAATCTTTGCCGGTGAAGATCTTCTGTACCGGAGGATCGACCTCGACCGGGGTTGCCTGGTATACGTTCGTGATCACGACCTCGCCCTCTTCGGTCTGGTATTCGATCTCTGCAAGCAGTTCGCCTTTACCGCCGTCGGTTACCGTGATCTTGACATCGCGCGGCTCTGTATCATAGGTCCATCCATTCGGAGCCTCGCCGCTCTCCTGGATCGTGTAGTTGT
>JAGCAK010000027.1 GCA_017652745.1 Lachnospiraceae bacterium | reverse complement strand
TCGGATTTATCGGTGCGGCAAAAGGTCGTGCGGAAAGAAGGAGCTAATGATAGGAGTGATCGATGTCGGAGGAGGCATGCGCGGTATTTATGGTGCCGGTGTGCTGGATCGGTGTCTGGATGACAATATTTCCTTCGACTGTTGTATCGGCATCTCCGCTGGAGCGGCAAACATTCTGGCTTTTTTGGCCAAGCAGAGGGGAAGAGATTATCAGTTTTTCTATGACTATTCCTTCCGGAAGCGCTATATGAGCATCTGGAATTTTTTCATCGGCCACAGGCTTTTTAATCTGGATTATGTTTATGACACCCTGTCCGGAAGTCAAGGAGAGAATCCGCTGGATTACCCGACGCTGGCCAAATACCAGGGAATCGTCAATATCGTTACCACAGATGGCATCACAGGGAAACCGGTTTATTTTACACTGGATGATCTGCATCAGGATGACTACGAGGTAGTCAAAGCCTCCTGCGCGCTTCCGTTTTTCTGCAATCCGCAGAAAGTATATGGAAAACAGTATTTTGATGGCGGCGTATCTGACCCGGTTCCGATCGATCGGGCATTTGAATTAGGCTGCGATAAGGTCGTTCTGATCCTGACCAAACCAAAAGATTTGCGGAGAACATCAGAGAAGGATGACAGAGGTGTCAAACTGATCAAACGGAAATATCCGGAAGTGGCAAAAACATTGCATAAACGGGCGGAAACATACAACCGTGCGGTGGATCGGGCTATGGAACTGGAAAAAGAAGGAAAGGTCCTGATCGTTGCCCCGGATGACACCTGCGGGATCGACACGACCAAAAAAACAAAAGAAGGGCTGCAGGCGTTGTATGAAAAAGCCCTGGCAGACGGCGCTGCGATCCGCGATTTTGTAAAGTAGCGGATTAGTGCATACATGATTGAGAAAGACGGCTGATCAGGCCGTCTTTTTTGTATGAACAGAAAATGAGGTTGACAAAAAGCGCCAACTGTATTATTGTACTGATACAGTAATACAGTTAAGGAGGAAATAAATGGATTGGGAACTTGATAAAAAAAGACCACTCTGTCCTCAGATCTGTGAGCAGCTCTGCATCATGATTGCCAGGGATGATCTGAAGCCGGGAGATAAGATCATGTCTGTCCGCGAAGTAGCACTTATGGCACAGGTGACACCAAATACGGTCCAGAAGTCCTATGAGCAGTTAGAGCAGCAGGGCGTCATTTATTCAAGAAGAGGCGCAGGCTGGTTTGTTTCCGAAAACCAGGAGATCGCACAGGATGTGCGGGAGCAGTATATCCGTTCCAAAACGGGAGACTATATCAAAGACATGCAGATCCTGGGACTTTCCGGAGACGAAATCGAAAAATACGTAAAGGAGTTTATCAATGAGTGAATTATTAAAATGCGAAAATCTTTCCAAGCGTTTTGGATCAAAGAATGCATTGGATAATGTCTCACTTTCTATAGAACCGGGTAAGATCATCGGCCTTTTGGGACCAAACGGTGCCGGAAAGACGACCCTGATTAAAATCATCAACGGCCTGCTGACTCCATCTGCAGGAACCATCCTGGTGGATGGGGAGAAAGTGGGAACAAAGACAAAGGCAAAAGTCAGTTATCTGCCGGATGTGGATTTCCTGTATCACTGGATGACAGCGGAACAGATTGTTTCCCTGTTTCAGGATTTCTTTGCAGATTTCCGTGCAGACCTGGCGTATCAGATGCTGGAACGTTTGGGGATCAATAAAAAAGACCGTCTGAAGACCCTGTCAAAAGGAAATAAAGAAAAAATGGCCCTGATCCTGATCATGAGCAGGAATGCATCCCTTTATGTTCTGGATGAGCCTATTGCCGGTGTAGATCCGGCTGCTAGAGACTATATCATTTCCACGATCATCAACAACTACAATCCGGATTCATCTGTGCTGATCTCTACACACCTGATCTCTGATATTGAAGATGTGCTGGATGAAGTGATCTTCCTGAAAAACGGGCAGGTCGTCCTGCATCAGGGAGTGGATGATATCAGAGAGCAGCACCAGAAATCAGTGGATGAACTTTTCAGGGAGGTGTTCGCATGGTAGGTAAATTAATAAAATATGATTTTCAATCTTTCTTCCGGCTGCTGTTTCCAGTACAGCTGATCGTGATTGGCATTGCCGGCCTGAACCGGATCGTTCAGATATTTGAGAATGGAACAAGTACATATAAAACCGTTTTTATTTCTTCAATCGTTCTTCTTGTGATCGCCTGTGTGGTGGCACTCGTCATGAGTTATGTGATCGGGATCATCCGCTTTTATCAGGGACTGTACTCTGGAGAAGGATATCTGAGTCACTCGCTGCCGGTTACATCCACACAGCATATCTGGTCAAAGCTGATCGTTTCTATGCTGTTTGAATGCGGAACACTTCTTGCCATCTTTATTGCAGCAAACGTTGCAACGCTTGGAGAAGTAGGAGTAGAACTGTATAAAGCAGGCGGGTATGTGGCAAAAGAGCTTTTTGCGCAAGTACATTTTAACGGCGTGGTATTTTTGATTGAGTGGCTCCTGATCTTCCTTGTTGCTATGGCATCCAGCCTTCTGATGATGTATTTCTGCATCTCTATAGGACAGCTGGTCAACCGGAAAAAGATCCTGTTAGCATTTGGTGTTTTGTTCGGTCTCTATATTCTTGGACAGATCCTCGCAACGATCCTTATCATTCTTGGACCGGTATTTTTAAATAGCGATGCCATTAGAACGTTTCTGCAGGGCATTTTTGATTGGGCAGCAGAACACAGGATTGCAGCGATCCACATCGCATCTCTCCTGACACTTCTTGCGCAGTCGGTATTGGCCTTTGTCTACTTCCTGGTAACCGAACGGATCATGACAAAGCGGCTGAACTTATCATAAGAAAGGGGGCAAAAACATGAAGAAAATAAGCAAAATTGTTATTTCGCTCCTGCTGCTGGTACTCTTGAGTCTCTCCCTTGTGGGATGCAAACAGCTGGATGATCTGAAGAATAACCGCGGTATATACCTGGATGAATCCAAAGAAGAGATCGAGCTTCGCGGACATGTTTATGAAAAAGTGCTGGAACGAATCATGTACGGCAATACAGAATGGGAAACATATCTGATCGCAGACGAATGGTCATTAACAGTAACCGATAAAGATGTCCCGGTCCTTCTGGCAAACAGCTATGGAGATACTGTCCGCTATAACAGTCGGGATGAAGAAGATCCGGTGATCCTTTGCGTGCCGGACTATCGGGAAAATAATGGCTCAGTAAATGTTTTTTACTGCCGGTCGGATTATCTGGACACTCTGAAAGCCAAATTGGATAACGTAGAGCTGGATCAGTTCTATTACACCAAAATGATGATTTCTGAGCCAGACAACAAAGTGGTCTACAAAAAACAGCGGATCTCTGAGAAAGCCGCCGAAGTGATCAGAAAGACTTTAGCGCGGCCGAATGATCCGGCCACAGATCTGGACCCGCAGACAGAGTATCCTGATTATGCATCATTTAAAGACCTGCGTTATACAGATAAAGATCTGTTGTTCACCAATGACATCAACCTGGAGGTCGGTAAAACGAACACCGGAGATTATTATATCTATGGTGCTTATTCCAAAGAATCTTCGATGACAGAGGAATTGTACTGGAAAAAAGTGGCCCCGGAAGATAATGCACTGCTCGATGAACTCTTCTCCTCGGACTTTGTGGAAACATTCGTCCCGGAGGATGTGATACACTAGATCAATAAAAAGCACACAGTTTCAAGGCACCCGAAAAAGCGGGTGCCTTTTTTCTGCCTGATTGTGAAAAGAAAGACGAGGCTTACCATACGTAAGCGGTTGTGATAGAATCCAAACGATAAATGCCAAAGGAGAAATACCATGAAAAAATCAATCGCTATCATCATAACTCTGTTGCTTGGCATCACCCTGTTAGCAGGATGTGGAAAAAAAGAAATAGAGCCGCAGCCATCCACGAAGGAACAAACTTCTGCGCAGGATACATCCGTAGAAATCAATGTGACCGCCCTGAAAGGACCGACAGGCATGGGCATGGCTTACCTGAACCAGCAGTCGGATGATGGAAATACGGCTTATAAATACACGATTAACTACGCGGGAGCTCCGGATGAAGTTGTTGGAGGCTTGATCTCCGGGGAGATCGATATCGCGGCAGTACCGGTTAATCTGGCAGCCACCTTGTTTAATAAAACAAACGGGGAGATCCTGACGGCAGCAGTTAACACACTGGGCGTGATCTATATTGTGGAAAATGGAGAGAACGTTCAGAGTATGGCGGACCTTGCAGGAAAGAAGATCGTTGCTTCCGGGCAGGGCAGCACACCGGAATATGCACTCAATTACCTGCTGGAGAAAAACGGGCTGACCGGTCAGGTGGAGGTGGAATACGTTTCTGAACATGATGAAGCGGTCTCAGCACTGGTTGCAGGGAAAGCGGATCTGGTCATGATCCCGGAACCAAAAGTTACAGCAGCGCTTTCTCAGCTGGAGACAGCACGTGTGGCCATCAGCTTGACAGATGAATGGGATAAGGTTAGCGACACCCAGATGATCACAGGCGTTCTGGTGGTGCAGAAAGCATTTGCAAACGAGCATCCAGAGATCCTGAAGGATTTTTTAGAAGAGTATAAAGCTTCCGTGAAATTCACAAATGCAAACCCGCAAGAGGCATCGCAGCTGATTGAGAAGTATGGTATAATACCGAAGGCACCTGTTGCCCTCAAAGCGCTCCCGAACTGCAATATTGTTTATATTGACGGGAGTGAGATGGCAGCGTCTGTCACTGCTATGTTAACCACACTTTTTGATGCCAATCCGGCCAGCGTCGGCGGAAAACTTCCGGGCGAAGAAATGTTTTATGAAAGCCATTCCTAAAGCTTTAAAGATCATTATCATTGCAGCGATCTGGATCGCTATTTGGGAAGTGATTTATCTGATAGTGGGGAAGGAACTGATCGTTCCTTCTCCATTTCACGTTTTTGTAAGGATCTTTACACTGGCAGGGACAGCTGTTTTCTGGGGAAATATCGGGACATCCCTCTTGCGGATCCTGATCGGATATCTTCTGGCAGTTATTTTGGGCGCTCTTGTGGGCACAGTTACAGCAAAGGTGGCCTTTCTGGACAGCTTTCTTTCCCCTGCTGCCAAAGTGATCCGTGCGACACCGGTCGCATCTTTCATCATTCTTCTGTTTGTTTTTGCTGCAAGAAACCATATTCCGGTGATCACGGTCTTTCTGATGGTCCTTCCGGTTGTCTGGGCAAATGTGTACGAGGGCATCAAAAATACCGATCCAAAGCTGCTGGAAATGGCAAAAGTATTTGATCTGAAAAAAGGAACCATTTTCAAAAGAATATACATTCCGCAGATCTTGCCGTTTTTTACGGCAGCAGTTAAGACTGGTATCGGTCTGGCCTGGAAAGCAGGAATCGCGGCGGAAGTCATCGTGAACCCGAAATATGGGATTGGCACGGCGCTGCATGATTCCAAAGTCTATATTGAGACCTGCGATCTGTTTGCCTGGACAGTCGTGGTCGTTATCATCAGCATCATTCTGGAAAGAATCCTGGTGAGGCTGATCGAAAAGGCAGGCGGAGAAAAGAAGCGAGCATGATCCAAGTAACAAATATCTCAAAAAAATACGGAGACAAGGCTGTTCTGGAACATTTTTCTTATCAATTTCCGGAGCAGGGAGTTGTTGCTGTTACCGGCCCTTCCGGGATAGGCAAAACCACGCTGCTCAATCTTCTTCTGGGACTGGAGAAGCCGGACGAAGGAACCCTTGAAATCCCTGCCGGCACTACCTTTTCTGCGGTTTTTCAGGAAGACCGTCTGCTGGAAAAGGAGAGCGCCCTGGAGAACGCAGCTATTTTCTATGAAGGAAAAACAAATGACTCCGTTTCCCTTTCTGCGCAGGGTAAAGAAATGGCAAAACAGATCCTTTCGGAATTGGGCCTTTCAGAAGACCTGGAAACACCCGTGCGGGAGCTTTCCGGAGGCATGGCAAGGCGTGTTTCTATTGCCAGGGGGCTTGTGGCCATGACGGGACCGCTTGGAGCCAAAGTCTGCATAATGGATGAGCCGATTAAAGGCCTGGATCCGGAAAACCGGAAACAGACTATGGATGTGATCCGTAAATACTGCGCCGGAAAGCTTTTGATCATGGTCACCCATGATGATAAAGACGCAGAAGGCGCCGACGAAATCCTTTCTTTTTAAAAATCACAGAAAATAAATGATTTAATCCGTTTAATGAATGACATCCCTATTATAAAGGTGTTACAATAAACCATGGATAGGTATTGGGATCTTAGGATTTAGGAGAGGATAATTATGAAACTAACACCAAAAGAGAATTATTTAATGCTCGGGCGGGGGGAAATGCCTGAGTATGTTCCGTTCTATACCATGATGGGAACGGAATACATGGGCGAAGCGCCTGTAAAGTCATTATCGCCGATGGTTTTTAAGCAGGATCATTTTCGCGATGGTGGTTATGACATGTGGGGTGTCCGTTATGTGGCGGATGCAAATACCGGCGCAACATTGCCGGAGCCTAACAACTTCCTTCTGGAAGATATCAACGACTGGGAGAAGGTAATCAAATTCCCGGACAGAAATGATGATTTCGACTATGAAATGATGTACAAGAAGGACCTGGAGGAAAGGAAGATCGACCGGAACCAGTCTGCAACGATCGCAATGGCAGGTCTGATGCCTTTCCAGCAGCTGGTTGCTTTTATGGGATTTACCGAAGGTCTTTGTGCATTGGCAACAGATCCGGATGTTGTATCCGATATGCTGAACGCCATGGTCGACTGGATCGAGCCGGTCCTGTATAAAACGATAGAGTATTACAAACCGGACCTTTGGTACATGCTGGATGATACGGCTGCCAAAGCCACACCATTTTTCTCATTGGAGACTTATCGGGAAGTCTTTCTTCCGATTTATCGCCGTCTGGCTAAACCTGCTACTGACAGGGGCATCCCGATTCAGTTCCATAACTGTGGAAAATGCGAGGCTTTTGTGGAAGATATGATCGATTTTGGCGTTCGGTACTGGGACCCGGCACAGGAAGTGAATGATCTTCTGGGAATCAAGGAAAAATACAAAGGCAAGATTGTTCTCTGCGGCAGCTGGGACTGGGATTCCCATATCCCGCATGGCTGGCCAGATCATTATGATGAGGAAGAACTTCGGGAAAGTGTCCGTCATTCCATAGATAAATACTCCAAAGACGGAGGATACGCTTTTGCAGGAGGTATTCCGGGAAGAGATGAAAATACAATAAGAGCAATGCGGATCGTCCGCGATGAAGCTCATTTCTACGGACATAAGATCTATGGGGACCCGGATTATCAATATATGAAGTATTAATAAATTATTGTTGACACAGATGGTCAGGAGAGGAGAGGAAATTATGCAGTATAAAGAATATCATGGAGAGCAGATCTCCAGTTTAGGATTTGGTCTTATGCGCCTTCCGGTTATCGACGATGACCAGTCAAAGATCGACATTGAAAAAGTTCGGGAGATGGTGCATTACGCAGTCGATAACGGCGTGAACTATTTTGACACGGCTTATGTATATCACAACGGTTTTTCCGAGAAGGCGATCGGACAGATCATGGAGGAGGATCATCTGCGCGACAAGATCAACATTGCAACGAAGATGTTCACATTTGGGGCTAACGGCCCGGACTTCGATCCGCGGAAAATGCTAGATGAGCAGCTCGAGAGGCTTCGCACGGATCATATCGACTTTTATCTGCTTCACGGCCTCAGGGGAGAATTGTGGAAAACTCTGCGGGATAAGTGGGACATCGTGAAATATATGAATGACATGAAGGAGCAGGGCGTGCTTCGGAATATTGGTTTTTCTTTCCACGATGAGTATGATTCTTTCAAAATGATCCTGGATGAATATGATGGATGTGATTTTGCCCAGATCCAGTACAACTATGTGGACCATGAGATTCAGGCCGGCAATAAAGGAATTGCGTATGCGATTGAAAAGAATGTGCCGCTGGTCATTATGGAGCCGATCAAAGGCGGCAGCCTGATCTTCCCGGATTATCCGGAGATCGATGCTATCAAAGAAAAATATGGTATTGGCAGCATGAGCAATGCAGAACTGGCACTTGACTATGTGTGGGATAAAAAAGGTATTCTTACTGTTCTGAGCGGCATGGGCAATATGGACATGTTAAAGGGTAATGTTGAGTATGCTTCCCGGAGCAGCGAGGGAATGATCACAGAAGATATGGAGAAGGCTATTGCAGAGATCCGTACACTTCTGGAAAATACGGAAAACATTCCTTGTACCGGATGCCGTTACTGCGTAGACGGATGCCCGCAGAACATTGCTATCCCATCCGCATTCCGTTTCTATAATGAAGGAAAGAAGTATCGCAATCCGGATTCCCAGAAACGGATGTATAACAGAACCTGTGCAAATATTGCAGACTGTGTGGAATGTGGCGCCTGCAGCAACATTTGCCCGCAGCATCTGGAAATCCCGGAACTTCTGAAAGAAGTGCGGGCATATCTGGGATAAAAAAGCAAAACAATCATTGGGGAATTAATAATTAGGATAAAAATAGAGGAGAAGGTAATTATGAATGGATTAAAGAGAAAACCGGCATACAGCGAAAAAGAATTGCGTGTCATTGATCAAAAACCGGGCTTTATGGGCATGGCCCCTCCGACGGATCTGTTTGATACGCCGGTCTCAGTAAGAGAGAACATGAATTCCCATTACTTTGACAAGGATCCATGGTATTGCGCAACTCTGCGTGATACGACAAGTCTCCAGCTCAAGGATTATGCAGAGAATCTTTCCAGACCGCATGGACATGACAGCGTCGATTTCTTTGGTGTTCCGTGGAAATGGGTCGAGAGTGCCGGCGGATCGATCACACCTGGCGGCAACCCGCGGTTTGAGGATGCCAATGAGTGGAGAGATGTGATCACTATCCCGGATGTGGACAACTGGGACTGGGAAGGCATGGCAAAGGATTTCCGTTTTGATCCGCGGTTTTCCAGAATTTTCACTTTCCTGAACGGTTTCTGGTTTGAGCGGCTGATCTCTCTGATGGATTTCGAAAATGCAGCTATGGCACTGGTTGATCCGGATCAGGAAGACGCGGTCCATGATCTCTTTGGTGCAATGACGGAAATGGGAATAAAACTGGTGGATAAGATCTGTGAGTACTTCCCTGGTATCGATGGATTTACGGTTCATGATGACTGGGGCGCACAGAAGGCACCGTTCTTCTCGGATCAGGTCGCAACGGATTATTTCCTTCCATATATGAAAGAGTTTGTCGGACACATCCACAGCAAAGGTCGTTACTGCGTGATCCATTCCTGCGGCAAGATTGAAGACAGGATCCACATCTTTGTTGAGGCAGGGATTGATGGCTGGGAGATGATGAACATCAACGACGTCCGTAAACTCTATACAGAATTTGGTGATAAGCTTTGCTTCCAGGCATGGCCTCATACGTTTGATGTGGAAGATGATCAGGCAGCCAAAGAAGCAGCAGGAGAATTTGTCGACTTCTTCTGCCACCCGGGCAAACCTGCTATGCTGGGCATGGGCTATCGGGAAGCATTAGGCTGCAAGGTCTTCATGGAAGAAGTATATGAGTACTCCAGAAAGAGATATCTGGGGCTAGTATAAGAAAGCGCATAAAAAAGATTATATAAAGGAGAAGGAACTATGGGAGAAGTTATGTTTAACGGCGGACAGCGCAGACAATATGCAGAAGGTG
>JAGCAK010000026.1 GCA_017652745.1 Lachnospiraceae bacterium | reverse complement strand
CGTTCATTTCCACAAAATATAAATAGGTAAGAATATCGGCAGAAGAAAGAGATCCGCCCGGGTGTCCGGCCTTTGCCGCATGTACACCTTGTATAATACCTTTTCTGATTTCATTTGCATGAAATGCCAGTTCTAAGTCGTTCATTGTTTGTCCTTTACATGAAATCTGCTTCTTCTAATTGTTTCGCATTTCCTTTACGCTTTTTGCTTCCAAACCGGAATTTTCCACCGCCACGTTTGGATGCATTCGCAATAGCGTTATCAATGATGCCCCTGATATTATCGTATCCCAGACGTTCCGTCGGCACATTCAGTTCATCGATCTTCGCATGCAGTGCCAGAAGTGCCATATCGCTGACTGTATAGCCCTGTTCTTCCGCATACTGACATGCCAGGTCTGCCCACTGTGCCAGACTGAGTTCGGATACATTCAGTCTGGTCTGGAACAGCTCATTCAGTTCCGGATGTTTGCTGATCATATTATCGATTGCCAGCTGATTTCCTTCCAACGCCACCATAGATGACAGGTTCCGACTGCTCAAAATATCGATCAGGCTGTCTACAGTCTCATCATTCAGATAACCTACATTTTCGATCAGCAGATCACTGCCGGCAATTTTCTCAAAGACCTTCATCATATTCTTGCCATTCAGTGCCTGTGCTTTCACTTTAGCCACACGGCTGTTTCCGCCGATCTCCTGTCCAACTGCCTTGATCACGGCAATGGTCAGATAGGTCTTTCCGCTCTTGGTATCGCCGGTTACGATCAGGTTTCCTCCGGTCGGATCTCCATGTCTCTTTTTCTCGATCAGACTTCCGATCGTCCCATTGATCCGCTCTTCCATACCGTCGATCAGCAGGAACTCTGCAAGTTCCTCTTTCAGTTCTGCAGGCATCTCATAGCCGCCGTCTTCATATTCATAGTCATCATACTCGTCTTCGTATCCATCCTCATACTCGTCTGTATACTCGTCCTCGTATTCTTCTGGTGCTTCTTCATAAGACTCTTCTTCGTATGCTTCTACCGGCTCTTCTGCGGTTTCGTCCTCTTCGAAGGAATCGTCAAATTCTGTAGCTGGTTCTTCTTCATATGGTTCTTCTACAGGAAGAGCTTCTTCGTAGTCGTCTTCTACATAGCCATCCTCGTATGCTTCTTCCTCATACTCTTCTACATAGTCGTCTTCTACAAATTCTCCATCCTCAAAAGGCTCTTCTTCGAATTCGCCTTCTTCATAATCGTCTAACTCCTGTTCAAAACCGTCTTCGGATTCTTCCTCATATTCTTCTTCATAATCCTCAACAGGTCCCTCATCCCAGTCGTCGTATTCTTCTTCGAATGCAGGCTCTTCGGTCTCGCCGAATCCGACTTCATAATCATCGTCTAACCGTTTGTTTTCAGGTTTATACTCGCTGTCTTCGTACTCATCATCCTCGTACTCGTCATCTTCGTACTCGTCATCCTCGTACTCGTCATCCTCGTACTCATCGTCTTCGTACTCATCATCCTCGTACTCATCATCCTCGTACTCGTCATCCTCGTACTCATCATCTTCGTACTCGTCGTATTCTGGTTCGTCGTAGAGCTGCTCCTCGTATTCTTCTAATTCTTCCTCTTCGGATCCTTCTAAAGAATCTTCTTCAAATTCCTCATCAGATGCTTTGGTGAAGAGAGATTTGAAATCAAATCCTTCTTTCCCCTCTGCGCGGGCAGTATCATAAGCAAGCATTGCCTTTTCAAAGTCGCTCATGCCGTCGGCTTGCGGTTCTGCTGACATTTCCGGTTCCTGATAAGCAGGTGTTTCATACTCCGGTTCCGGTTTTCTGCCGAAATCCTCACCCAATTCTGTGATCAGCGGCGGTTCATTCTCATCTTCAACAATGGCACTATCGTTGACCGGGAACTCATCCACAACAACTGCCTCTGCAGGTGTCTGCTCGAAGGAAGGAGTCTCCTGCGGCATTTCCGGAATGACCGGTTCCTGGGCCACTTCCCGTTTGGAATAGGTCGCAAACATGGAATCAAGTGTGATCTGTCCGTCAATATTGTCTGTTTCATCTTCTGCAAATAAAGAGGAAACGCTGGAATACTTACTGCTTCTGGTCGGACGGATCACTTCCGTCGGCACAGCTTCTACCGCTGCCGGTTTCCCCTGCGGTGCCGGTTCTGGTTCGATCGCAGTCTGAAGTCTGGAACTATAGGTTGGTTTCTGCACAGGTTCTCTGTGTTCCGGCGCGACCCTTTCAGCAACCTTGGCGGAGTTCACCTCTGCCTGAACAGCTTCCGGCAGGATCAATTCATCCGGTGCATTTTCATCCTCCTGTGGAGAAATAGCAAAAAGAATTGTTGCTGATCCACCATCTTCCTTTGTTCTGACTTCTGTATCTTCTTTTTCTTCTCCCGCAAATAAAACTTCGCGTTCTCTTTCCGGGAACATTTCCTGCTGATTAAGGGCAGCCGGAAACGCATCATCAAACCCTTCTCTTGCACGCTCAACCTCTGCCAAAGGTTCAGCCACCGGTTCGATCACAGCTGCAATAATCGGATTATCGGACACCTGAAGTCCTGCCTCCTGCTGCTCCGTATAAACTTCCTCTATCTTCTCTTCTTCCGGTGCCGGGGCATCGTAAACGACTTCTGCCGGTTCTTCAAAGACTGCAGGTGCTTCTTCTGTATATTCAGCTGCCGGTTCTTCAAAGGAAACTGCCGGTGCCTCTTCTTCCGGAACTGCTGCCACTTCTTCTGCTGCTTCCGGTTCCTGCGTTGTTTCTTCTGCCTTGACTGCCTCTTCTGCTTTTTCCTGTTTTATTTTTTCCTGAGCGGCTTCTAATTGTGCCTGCAGCTGTGCTGCTCTGGCTGCCTCTTCTTCTGCTTTTTCTTTTGCTGCTTCCAGTTGTGCCTGAAGATCCGCTGCTCTGGCCTCCTCTTCCGCTCTCGTCATCACACGATGTGCACCATAAACCGGCTCTTCAAATTCCGGCTCCGGCCGCTCTGTCGGCGGAACATACCGATGAGAACCATAAACCGGCTCCTCAAACACTTCCGGCTGCAAAGCTGCATCTTCTGCATTCAAAAGCTCTTCCGGAATCGTCCAGTCGTGGCTCATATCTTCAAATGTCGTCTTTGGAAGGGTGATCACTTCTCCGTTCACTTCAAACGGTGTTCCTTCTGCTGTTTTTTCCGGAACAGTTTCAAAAGTGACCGTACCTTCAAATCTTCCATATTTTCTTACAGAAGGTGTTCTTTCCACTGGTGCTTCTGTTCTGGTTACCCGTTCAAAAGCTTCTGCTGCCTGAACCATTTCTGCCTGTTCTTTTGCTTCAGCGATTGCCATTGCATCACCAATAGCCATATCCTGATCCGGTTTTTTGTCCTGCAGAACTTCTTCTAAAAAGGCATCATTGATTTCTTCCATACCAAAATCATCTGTTGCTGCATCTGCTTCCGGTTCCTTTTCCGTTGGTGCACCAATATCCAGGAACTTTTCCAGTTCCTCACTTTGCGGCGGCTCCTGTCCGCTCATATCGATAAAGCCTTCCAGAGGGATATCGGTTCCCAGCTGGCTGGCACCATTGTTTTCTTTTTCCACCGCAGCTTCTGCTTCTGCTCCGAGACGCGCCTTCAATGCTTTTGCCTTTTGCACATAATCTCCATTGGCAAACCAGAGAATGATATTGTCACAGATCTCCAGACATTTTTCTTTGTCCCGAAGTTTATAGTACAGAGCTGCCAGCTCATACATCCATTTTTCGTCTACTTCTTTGGAACAGTAAACAGACAGGACTTTCACAAGGTCTTCTGCTGATACTCCGCCTGCTTTTCCAATCTTATATTTCAGGAGATACCGGTCATTATCATGCGGTGCCATTTTGCAGAAATCTTCATAAAACTCGACCGCATTGTCCAGATCATCCAGGGCAATGGAAAGTTCGCTCAGCTTGTAAGCCATCTTTCTACCCATCGGCGTTTTTTCGTAAGCCATCAGAAGGATCTCTCTTGCATCTTCCAGCTCGCCCTTTGCCGCATGTGCATCTGCAACCATTTCCAGTGTGCGGCTGTCTGCCAACTTCCGGATGTTCATCTCATCGGCAAACGTTAAGACTCTGTCAAAATCGCCTCTTGCATATGCTTTCTTAATTTCTCCGATTATTTCCCGTTGTTCCTGTTTATCCATTTTAAATCTCCACTCTTCCTTCCAGTGCTCTCAGCAGCGTTACTTCGTCAATGCATTCCAGGTCGCCTCCGACCGGCACACCACTGGCAATTCTGCTCACCTTGATGCCTGCAGGTTTAATTAGTTTACTAATGTACATTGCGGTGGTCTCGCCTTCCAGACTGGAGTTTGTGGCAATAATAACTTCTTTCACATCTCCACGTAAACGTTCCACCAGTTCTTTTAATTTTATATCAGAGGGCCCGATCCCCAGCATTGGAGATATCGCCCCATGAAGTACATGATAGACACCGTCAAATTTTCCGGTCTTTTCATATGCGGCCAGATCTCTGGAATTTTCCACGACCATGATCGTGGAATGATCCCTTGCATGGCTGCGGCAGATCGGGCATTCTTCTTCATCCGTGATCGTGCAGCAAGTCTTGCAGTAGCGGATATTTTTCTTTGCAGCTAATAAAGCGCTGCTCAAAGATTCCACTTCTTCCTCTGGCATATCAATAATATGAAATGCCAGCCTGCCTGCCGTCTTTGGTCCAATACCCGGCAGTCTGGAAAGCTCCGCGATCAGTTTTGACATGGTATCACTAAAATAGTCCACTTGCGCCACCTAATCCGCCGGTCACTTTAGCCATCCGCTCCTGGGAAAGTTCATCCATCTTCCGCAGTGCTTCATTTGCAGCCGCCATGATCATTTCTTCCAGCATTTCCACATCTTCCGGATCTACGGCTTCTTTGTCGATCTTTACAGCCGTCAGTTCTTTCTTTCCGGAAACGGTAATCTCAACAACCCCGCCGCCTGCAGATGCTGTTACGGTCTCTTCTTCCAGCGCAGCCTGTGTTTCTTCCATTTCTTTCTGCATCTTCATGGCTTTCATCTGCAGCTGCTGCAATTGTTTCATATTCATTCCGCCGCCAAAGCCTGCGTTTCCACCGCGTCCTTTGCCCAATGATTATTCCTCCGTTCCTATAGTGAAATTAATATTTCCTAAAATCGATTCCAGATCGACCTGATTTTCAATTTCCGGTTTTCGCGTGATCATATTCACCTGAACACGCGGGGAAAGTCCTGTCACTTCCTTGATCAGATTTGCCACATAAGCAACTGCAGATTCTTCTTTCAGCTGTTTATAAGCCATTTCTGATGCCGCATAGATCACGACGCCGTCTTCTTCTGCTTCCACACTGGCCCTGCTCAAAGCAATTTTCAGCCGATGATCGCTGCAGGCATCCAGAATGCTTGACCAGGACGCTTTCACATCTGCTGCATCGCCCTGCACCGGCTCCGTCAGGATTTCTTCTTCCGCCTGGACCTTTTCTTCTTCAAAGTCCGGCATCATATCTTCATACTCCGGTTCAAACACTGCCGATGTACTGATAAACGGATCTTCTTCGTAATAGGAAAACTCTGTCGTTTTTGGGGCCGGTACTCCATCCTTTATTTTTTCTTCCAGCTGACGGATCCTGTCGGTAAGGGAATCGATATCTGTCTCCATCTGCGGCTTTGCCATTTGGATCACCGCAACTTCCAAAAGGATCTGTTTTCCTGCCGAATAACGAATGTTGTTCAGTAATTCCGATAAGATCCGGATATAGCGGAGAAGGACCTGCGCCTCCGAAAGGGAAGCGTCCTCTTCTAACAGTGCCCGGTTCTCATCTCCCACGCCCATGATCTGCATGTTCAGGCCGCCACTGACATTCACTAACAGCAGATTTCTGATATAAACCGTAAAATCCGATACAAACTGACTGATGTCTTTGCCTGCGTCGATCGTTTCTTCGATCGTGGTCAGCGCCAACGCCACATCCCCTTTTGAGATGGCGCGGAACAGGCGTGAGAAAGTTTCTACATCCACGGTCCCCAATGTGGAAAGGACATTGGCATAGGTCAGCTTTTCTCCCAGATTAAAAGCAATACATTTATCCAGAAGACTGATCGCATCTCTCATAGAGCCATCTGCTGCCCGTGCGATATACTTCACTGCTTTTTCTTCCGATGCAACGCCTTCACTTTCCAACAGTGCAGAAAGATTTTGGGCGATGGTATCCACACTGATCCGTTTAAAGTCATACCGCTGGCAGCGGGAAAGGATCGTGACCGGAAGCTTGTGCGGTTCCGTGGTTGCCAGGATAAAAATGACATATTCCGGCGGTTCTTCCAGTGTCTTTAAAAACGCATTGGCAGCACTGCCGCTCAGCATGTGCGCCTCATCTATAATGTAGACTTTATAACGTCCTTTCGCAGGGGTATATTGAATCTCTTCAATGACCCTGCGGATGTCATCTACGCCGGTATTGGATGCTGCGTCGATCTCCACCACATCCATGAAATTGCCTGCCATGATAGCTTTGCAATGTTCACATTCGTTGCATGGCTCCCCGTCCACCGGATGGAGGCAGTTAACTGCCTTGGCAAAGATTTTTGCCACGCTGGTCTTGCCGGTTCCTCTGGTTCCGGTGAAAAGGTAGGCATGTCCTGCCCGGTTATTTTTGATCTGATTTGTCAGGGTCAAAACCACATGGTCCTGCCCCTTTACCTGGCCGAAAGTCTGCGGTCTGAATTTCCTGTAAAGAGCCACATACGACATTAATACAAACTCCTACATATAATGCACCAGTTTCAAATCATACTACGAGTTATATTAGCATATTTAATAAGTAATAACAATAAAAAGCATGAGAATACTTGACTGGTTAAAATGGGTAACTTATAATTTCTGTTACCGTGTGCCGGGGCCCGAAGCGGGTCCAATGCAACAGAAATCTGTGAACCGTGTCAGGTCGGGAACGAAGCAGCACTAAGCAGAACCTTCTGTGTGACGTTGGGTCGCCTGCTTCTTTAAGCCCCGGCATCGGTCTTTTTATTTTCTCAGATCCTGAAAGAATGATTTCAGAAGGGAGGCACATTCTTCCTCCAGAATATGGGTTTTCACCTCACATTGGTGATTGAACTCTTTCACATGTAAGAGATCCAGAATGCTGCCGCAGCAGCCGGCTTTCGGGTTCATCGCACCGATAAAAACGTTCCGGATCCGGGATTGAACGATCGCACCTGCACACATCTGACATGGTTCCAGCGTAATATAAATATCAGTATCATCCAGACGCCAGTCTCCCATTTTCCGGCAGGCTTTTTTGATAGCCGTGATTTCTGCATGGGCAAGGGCCGTTTTGTCAGTCATCCTGCGGTTATATCCCCTGCCGATGATCTCTCCTTTATAAACGATTACGCATCCGATCGGCACTTCGTTGATCTTCAAAGCCTTTTTTGCTTCTTTTAAGGCTTCCCTCATATAATATTCTTCCGTGTTTTTTTCGATTCGCTTTGTCATGATCCTTATTCCTTCAAAAAGGCCGCAGAAAACCGCGGCCCTTTTGTCTCTTTTTGTTTTTTAAGCAGCTTGAAAAACCACTCTTTTGATGGTTCCGGCACTTTGGCAGTTTCTGTTAATACGTGTACCAAAGGCCTTGCTCCTGCAGCCACTCAATGTTGGCTTCATGCTCTGCATTGGTTTCTGCAAAATAGAGCTTGCCGTTTTTATCCGATACAAAGAACAATGCGCCCGTATCTTCCGGATTCAGCGTCCCCTCAATTGCTGAGCGGCTCGGCGCACATACCGGACCAACCGGGATCACGCCTTCCATATTTGGTCCTCTGGTGTTATAAGGATTCTCCAGATCCAGATCATCACCGTTCAAATCTCTGGAATGCGGATCCACCTGGATCGCATAATAGGTCGTGATATCGCTTCCAAGAGACATGCCTTCGTCCAGTCTGCGGAAGAACACACCCGCTACTCCGGCACGATCCTGTACAGCCATGGACTCTCCTTCCACTACGGAAGCAATGGTCAGAAGCTCATGAACACTGTATGCGCTGCTGTCGATCGCACTCTTGTATCCATCCAGGACTTCTTCCATTTTGTTCAGCATAACAGAGAAGATCTCCTCTACGCTCACGTCCTTGCTTAAAAGCGTATAAGTATCCGGGAACAAATACCCTTCCAGTGAATAGTATATATCAGGATCCTTGACCGCACTGGTCAAAAACCAGTATTTATCGATCATACGGTTCAGATACTCTTCATCTTTCAGAAGTGCGTAAACATCTTCCGCGGTATTATTGGTTGCTTCTGCAATGGCGTTAGCCAGCCACGGGATCGTTTTTCCTTCAATGTACGTGAATTGGATCTCGTCACCGGTATAGATCTCGCCATTTTCCATCATAGTGATGATCTCTTTCAGGCTCATATCCGGAGATACCCCATAACGGCCTGCCTGCAGCGGTTTGACTTTATTGAGTCTGGTATAGATCTTAAAAGCCAATGGGCTTTTGATGATTCCTTCTTCTGCAAACAGTTTACCGACGTCCGTCAAATAAGATCCCTCTTTGACCTCGATCAGCTTTTCCTGCTTAAAATCGGAGGAAGGTTTCAGGTTTGCGCTATACCATCCTAAGCCTGCAACTGCGATCAGCAGAATAACCACAATAATGATCAAAGTGATCAGCAGCCCGGATTTTTTCTTTTTCGGTTTTCTGGCTACTTTCGCCATGGCGGCTCCTTTCCGTACCTAACTTCAGAAATAAACTGAAATATTATAACATCTATCCCTGCCAAAAACAACTTTGTCAGAAAAACCAGTTTCACTTGTCAGAGGTTCTTTCCTATATATTTCTGACCCGGTCAAAATTGACCTTTACCAGCCGGCCGGAAGCATCTCTTACATAATCTCTCATGTAATCTGTATCTTCCTGAAATACACAAGCTGCTGCTATCTTCCCGGCATCCGAACGCCTGCCGTCCAGATACAGCTCCGCTCCATTTCCGGAAAATGCAGTCAGCTCGTCCTTCAGCGTCATGTAAGAAATATATCTTTCTTTTTCCAGTTCTGTCATATCAGCCTCCTTTCCTGATGTGTATACTCGCGGTGACAAAAGAAGATGCGTCGTGATAATAATCCTCTCCCGCGGCGGCATAAGAAAAAAGACTTTCCTTGTTTGTTTAAAAAATCGGGAACCGGATCTGCAGAATTACAGGTCCGTAAATCGAAATGAGAAGAGTGTTTTTCCGCTGCTTTTCGGAATGCTGTTTTTCAGGGTAAAAAACCTGCGGAAAATCTCATTCCTATGCGGAATTCAGTATATTAAAATTATATTGACTTTTCAAGTATTTTCGATTATTTTTCCTATATGAAGATCGAACGTATAAACGATAATCAGATAAAGTGCACATTGACCCGTTCGGACCTGGCATCCCGTCAGATCCGGATGAGTGAACTTGTCTATGGCAATGAGAAAACAAAGGGACTGTTCCAGGATATGATGGAGCAGGCCTCTACTGAGGTCGGTTTTGAAGCAAGTGACCTTCCTCTGATGATCGAGGCCATTCCTGTTTCCATGGACTGCATTGTTCTGATGATCACAAAAGTGGAAGACGCTGATGAGATGGATACCAAGTTCACCAGCTTCACCCATATGAACGAGATCTTCTCCGATAATAAAGAAACACGTGATCCGGCGGCTCCGGAAGAACCACCGGTTCAAAAGGATCTGTTCTCCTCTGTCACTGCTTCCTCTATGGAGCGGTTATTCTCCTTTGACAGTCTGGATACCGTGATCCGTTTTGCACATCATGTCAGCGATATTTATCATGGAGATAATTCCTTATACAAATGTCCTGATAATAACAGATACTATTTGTTACTGAGTAAATCCGGCCATAACATCAAAGAGTTTGGCCTGGTTTGCAACTCAGCATTAGAATATGGCAGCAAGGAATTCTATAACTTCGCCAGAGGCGCATACCTGAATGAGCATTATGAAAAGATCTTGATCGGGGACGCAATCCAAAGCCTTGCTTTTGTGTAGCTTGCCTGTTTTCTTGCTGAAAAAGTTTCAGCTTATTAAGAGCAGGCAGATTAGGCCTGTTTTTTTATTGGAAATCAACAGAGGTAGTTCATGGCAGCAGAATTGATTCGTTTAAAAGACCTGGTCATGGAGTTTGGAAATGAGAGAGTTCTTGACTCCATGAATTTAACAATTGAGGATAAAAAATTCCTGACCCTTCTGGGTCCTTCCGGATGTGGAAAGACCACAACGCTCCGCATCATCGCCGGCTTTCAGAAACCGACATCCGGAGAGGTCTATTTTGACGGCCAGCCGATCACGGATCTGCCGCCTTATAAAAGGCCGGTCAATACGGTCTTTCAGAATTACGCGCTGTTCCCGCATTTAGATGTGTACGATAATATCGCCTTCGGACTGCGTATTTCCAAGCTGCCGGAAAAAGAGATTGACCGCAGGGTTGGTGAAATGCTTGCATCCGTTTCTTTAAAAGGATTTGAGAACCGTCCGATCGCTTCCTTATCCGGTGGGCAGCAGCAGCGTGTTGCGATCGCCAGAGCTCTGGTCAATCGTCCAAAAGTCCTGCTGTTGGATGAGCCGCTTGGCGCACTGGATCTGCGTCTGCGTATGGACATGCAGAATGAATTGAAACAGATCCAGCAGGAAGTCGGCATCACCTTCGTTTATGTTACTCACGATCAGGAAGAAGCCCTTTCCATGTCAGATACCGTGGTGGTCATGGATGCCGGAAAGATCCTGCAGATCGGAACGCCGGAAGACATCTACAATGAACCGGCCAATGCCTTTGTTGCTGATTTTATAGGCGAGTCCAATATCCTGGACGGCATCATGCTGGAAGACTATAAAGTGAAAATGTTCGGACAGGAATTCACCTGTGTGGATAAAGGCTTTGAGAAAAATGAGCCTGTCGATGTCGTTATCCGCCCGGAAGACATTGATATCGTTGCAGCCGATGCCGGTCATCTTTGCGGCACGGTGACAAACGTGATCTTTAAAGGTGTCCATTATGATACAATTGTTGATTTCAAGGGATTCAAATGGCTGATCCAAACGACCGATTATTACCCGGTCGATTCCTATATCGGGATTCAGCTGAACCCGGATGATATCCATGTTATGAAGAGAAGTGAATACTCCGGTCTGTACGGAGATTACAGTACTTTCTCGGATGAATACGATGACATTACAAATGCGGATGAATCCGCAGATGAAGAATAAACGGAGGGGGTCTATGAAACGCAGATGGCTGACAGCTCCTTATATCATATGGATGCTCCTCTTTACGATCGTTCCGCTTTGCATCGTCATTTACTTTGCATTTACGGATTCTGTGACCGGAGCTTTTACGTTTGCTAATATCGTCAGCATTCTGGATTATGCGTCTATCTTTCTCCGCTCGATCTGGCTTTCTGTAGCAGCAACACTGCTCTGCCTGATCATCGGATATCCGGTAGCGTATACCATTGCGCAGTGCAAACCTCGGACACAGCGGATCCTGCAAATGCTGATCATGCTGCCAATGTGCCTGAGCTTTTTGCTCAGGACCCTGGCCTGGGTCGCCCTGCTGGAAGATACCGGCATTCTGAACTCACTGATCACCTCGATTGGTCTGAAACCACTCCCGCTGATCCGTAATTCCGGCGCCGTGATCCTTGGAATGGTGTATAACTATCTGCCATACATGATCCTTCCGCTGTATTCTTCTATTTCCAAGATCAACCCGAAACTGATGGAGGCTGCGGCAGACTTAGGCTGCAGCAGAAGACAAAGCTTCACCAAGGTGATCCTGCCGCTTTCCATGCCTGGTATCGCATCCGGCATCACTATGGTTTTTGTCCCTGCAGTTTCCACTTTCTATATTTCCCAGAAGTTAGGTTCTCCGGGAACGATCATGGTTGGTGACGTGATCGAGTCTCAATTTAAGGGCGCCTACAACCCGAACCTGGGAGCTGCAATGTCCCTGATCCTGCTGATTCTGATCTTTATCTGCATTGGTTTATCCAACAGGGTGACCAAGCAGCATAATAACGAGGAGGTGACACTTTAATGAGAAAAGCATCCAAAGTGATCACCGTTCTGGTTTTTATCTTTCTTTATTTTCCAATCGTGATACTGGCCGTGGCATCATTTAGTTCCGGCTCGGATATTGCTGTATTTAAAGATTTTACATTCAGTCGTTATGCCGAACTGTTTAAGGACTCTACCCTTTTAAATCTGGCCCGGAATTCCGCCATCATCGCAATTGTTTCCACGATCATTGCAACAGCGCTTGGAACGACAGCAGCAGTCGGCATCAACCGCATGAGCAAAAAGATGCGCGGTCTGGTTATGGGTATGACCAATATCCCTATCACGAATCCGGATATCGTAACCGGTGTTTCGTTGGCTTTGATGTTTGCTTTCACCGGAACGATACTCAAATTAAATTCCGTTCTCGGTTTCTGGACTTTGCTGATCGCGCACGTCACTTTCAATCTTCCTTATGTGATCTTAAACGTAATGCCGCGGATCTCGCAGATGGATCCGAACCTGACGGATGCAGCAATGGATCTGGGCTGTACACCGGCAAAAGCATTCTTTAAAGTTACCCTGCATGAGATCATGCCGGGCGTCATTGCCGGCGCGCTGATGAGCTTTACGATGTCTCTGGACGATTTCGTAATCTCCTATTTTGTAACAGGATTTGGATTTGTGACCCTGCCGGTCGAGATCTATAACTATACGAAAAAACCGATCCATCCAAAGGTCTATGCTCTGTTCACCTTATTGTTCCTGGTGATCCTGATCCTGATGATCGTCATGAATATTCTGCAAAGCAGGAGTGAAAGCCGCAGAGAAAAAATGCATATCCGTGCGAAAGCAGCAGGAGGTGAGGTATGAAAAAGTTACCTGCCCTGTTTCTGGTCCTTCTTCTGCTTGGCAGCGTTTTTATGTTCTTTCCGAAAGAGACCTTTGCTGCACCTGTGACGATCAATGTCTATAACTGGGGGCAGTATATTTCAGATGGTACCGATGGATATATCGATGTCATTGCAGAATTTGAAAAAGCCTACCCGGACATTCGCGTCAATTATATGGTCTATGACAGTAACGAAACGATGTATACCAAGCTTCAGTCCGGTGGAAATGCTTTTGATGTGATCGTTCCGTCCGATTATATGATCGACAAACTGATTGCGGAAGATGCGCTGGAACCGTTGGACTTTTCCAATATTCCAAACTATCAATATCTGGATGATGCCTATAAAAACCTGGCCTATGACCCGGAGAACAAATACTCCGTCCCTTATACCTGGGGGTACGTTGGTATTATTTATAATACGAAATATGTGAATGAAGATGACGTTGGCAGCTGGGATCTTCTCTGGAACCGTAATTATGCCGGAAAGATTTTGATGTTTGACAATCCGCGGGATTCCTTTGCGATCGCAGAACTTTTGCTGGGATATTCCTTAAATACGGATGACCCGGATGAACTCACGGCAGCTGCTGAAAAATTAAAAGAACAGAAAAACCTGGTCCAGAGTTATGTTATGGATCAGATCTTTGATAAGCTGGAACGGGAAGAAGCATGGATCGGTGCCTACTATTCCGGCGATTATCCATTGATGCTGGAAGAAAATGAGAATCTGGCTTTCAATGTTCCGGAAGAGGGATTTAATCTTTTCGTAGATGCGCTTTGTATCCCAAAGGGCTGCCAGCACAAAAAGGAAGCAGAACTTTTTATCAACTTCTTATGTGAGCCGGAGATCTGTGCGGAAAACCTGGAATACCTTGATTACGCCACTCCGTTTTCCGCTGCCAAAGAATTTACTGATCCGGATATGCTGGAGGACGAGGTCCTTTACCCGCCTGAAGAATTATTAGCAAAGGGAGAGGCTTTTCATGCACTTTCAACCGAAGGCACGCAGCTGATGAATACCCTCTGGCTCTCTGTAAAAACGCAGGAAAACGTTCTGGGTAAATATCTGATCCTCACCGGATGTGCGCTTGTCGTTTGTATCGGACTCTATTTGTTCTTCCATCTCCGTAAGAAACGGCTGCGCAAGAGGCGGGGAACTAACTATCCTTCATAAAACTACTGCATAAAAAATGACGCACTATTGTGCGTCATTTCTTTCACTTTCTGTTATTGTTTGTGATTAAACTCTTGCTGCCAGGAAGTCGTTCATTTTGTTGATAATCGCATCAACATCTGTGCCGTGAACTGCGCATGCATCTTCCAGGCTTTCTGCCTGTGCGGATGGGCATCCAAGGCAATGCATTCCTGTCTCCAGAAGGATTGGAACAAGTCCTTCGTCCACTCTTAAGATATCACCAATTGTCATGTCTTTAGAAATCTTTGCCATTAAATTATCCTCCTTAAAACCTGAATTATTTTGGCATTTTATGAAAAAAGTATTTTCTGTATGTCATTATTTTTGGTTTTTCGATTATAGTATATCACCTGGTGTTTTTCAATACATTCCTCGTATTTTTGTTGCTTTGTATAGTTTCAGGTGTGTTTTTGTTGTTTTTTTATTAAACATTGCACAATGTTTTTCTACTTGTATTAGATAATAAAATATATTAGAATGCAATGAAGCAAAAAAGAAACAAGAACCAAGAAGGAGGAACTGTAAATGGCATACGTTATTTCTGATGGTTGTGTATCCTGTGGTGCTTGCGAGAGTGCATGCCCAGTTGGAGCAATCGCTGAGGGCGACGGAAAATATGAAATTGATGCGAATGCTTGTGTTTCCTGCGGATCATGTGCAGATACATGCCCGACAGGCTCTATTGCAGAAGAGTAATCATCAAATAATATTCGTTCGAACGAAAACAGTCAGGCAAAACGCCTGACTGTTTTTTATTGTTCTTTATTGAAAGGTATCGTTTCCTCCAAAAGCATTTCCCGG
The DNA here is from genome assembly GCA_017652745.1 of Lachnospiraceae bacterium. Taxonomy (GTDB): domain Bacteria; phylum Bacillota; class Clostridia; order Lachnospirales; family Lachnospiraceae; genus RGIG5612. The sequence continues at coordinate 5,425 of JAGCAK010000026.1, read as the reverse complement.
CTTGAGCATGTTCACAAAACGTGTAAACTTTGGCTGCCAGGTCAGCTCAATGGTGCCGGTAGGGCCGTTACGCTGTTTAGCGATAATGACCTCCGCCACGTTTTTCTTTTCTGTTTCCGGATTATAATAATCATCCCTGTATAAGAACATGATCACATCCGCATCCTGCTCAATAGCTCCGGACTCACGAATATCAGCCAGCATCGGCCTGTGGTCTGTCCGGCTCTCTACTGCACGGTTCAGCTGAGAAAGCGCAATGACAGGAACATTTAATTCTCTTGCCAGACTCTTCAGAGACCGGGATATATCTGAAATCTCCTGCTGACGGTTATCACTGCGTCCGCCCGATGTCATCAGCTGGATATAGTCGATGATCACCAATTGAATATCCTGCTCCATTTTATATTTCCGGCATTTGGAGCGGAGTTCTGTCGAAGAAATACCTGGGGTATCGTCGATGATCAATTTTGATCCGCCGATCACTTCCGAAGCTTCTGCCAGGCTCTCCCACTCTGTATCGCTCAGATTGCCGGAACGGATATTCTGTGCGTCGATCTTTGCCTCCATGGCAAAAAGACGGTTGACCAGCTGCTCCTTGGACATTTCCAGACTGAAAATGGCGGCTGACAGATTCTTCCGGAAAACGACATGATCCAGAATAGAAAGAGAAAATGCTGTTTTTCCCATGGAAGGTCTGGCAGCGATCAGAATAAAGTCAGATGGCTGCAGTCCTGCTGTCTTAAAATCCAGATCCGCAAACCCTGTGGATAAACCGGTGATGTTTCCTTTTGTTTCCGATGCCTTTTGTATTTTCTTCAACGCGTTAATAACAACTTCGCTGATTGGTTCATATTCTCTGGTGTTGCGGGACTGGATCAGATTGAAGACATTTTTTTCCGTACTCTCCAGAATATTTTCCAGGGAATCCGTGGATGCATAACAGTCTTTGGAAATATCTTCTGAGATCTTGATCAGTCTCCTGAGGGTCGCTTTTTCATAAACGATCTGAGCATAGTATTTGATGTTTGCCGAAGTTGGCACTGCATCCAGAATGTCACGAATAAATTCCGGACTCTGCATTTCTTCCGGTGCGCCTTTTTCACGCAGGCGGTCTCCCAGGGTCACAATATCCACCGGCTTATGCTCTGCTGCCAGCTCACACATTGCGTCAAAAAGAAGACCGTTCTGCTTTGCATAAAAGTCTTCTCCGGTCAGGATCTCTGCAGCAGTCTCAATGGTATCATTATTCATCAGCATAGAGCCGACTACTGACTGCTCCGCTTCCAGATTATGCGGCATGATTTTTTTCAGAAGGTTATCTTCCATGAATCATCCTATCCTTCCAATACCTGCACAGTTACCTGTGCAGCTACATCTTTATGAAGTTTGATCTTTACGGTATGAGCACCCAGTTCTTTAATCGGCTCATCTAATACGATCTTCTTTTTATCAACTTCCAGCTGATGCTGTTCTAAAATAGCAGCTGCAATTTCTTTTGAAGAGATAGAGCCAAACAATTTTCCGCCTTCACCAACTTTGATCTTAATATTCACAGCTGCGTTCTCAAGCTTCTTTGCCAGTTCTTTTGCGTGTTCCAGATTCTCCAGTGCAACTTTCTCTTCATTTGCTTTCTGCAGTTTCAGTGTATTTAAATTTGCGGAAGTCGCTTCTACACCTTTATTCTTCGGAATAATAAAATTTCTGGCATATCCATCGCTGACATTCACGATCTCGCCCTTTTTCCCCAGTGATTTTACATCTTCCAGCAGTATTACTTTCATTATTGCAGGACTCCTTCCTCAATCATCTTTTTAATCGTCAGTATGATCCGTCGTTTTACTTCTTCCACCGTAGCTCCCTGGATCTGAGCTCCGGCAATATTCAGATGTCCACCGCCGCCCATACGCTCCATGACAAGCTGCACGTTCACGTTACCGGTAGAACGGGCACTGATATATACTTTGCCGCCAATATCAGCCAGTGCAAAACTTCCTATGATCCCCCGTACATCAAGCAGCTCATTGGCAACCTGTGCGGCCACAACGGTAGGGTTTTCCAGTTTCAGATTCTCTTGCGGACAGATCACGATCGCATATTTATCTTCCACCACTTCTGCGGTGCGGATGGTCTCCGCTTTCGCGATTATCTCCTCCATGGAATCATTGAACAGGCGGTTTACCTTTGCAACATCAACGCCATTCTTCCGCAGGAAAGCGGCTGCCTCAAAGGTTCGAACTCCGGTGTTCTTTGTAAAATGATTCGTATCGATCAGCATTCCGGCATATAAACTCTCTGCTTCCAGTTTCCGCAGTTTCACATCATCCGAGATATACTGCAGGATCTCTGCTACCATCTCGGAAGCGGAACTTGCCGTCGGCTCATGGTACAGCAGAGACAGATTATCAATCTTTTCTCCACTCTGCAGATGGTGGTCAATGATCACGATCGTTTTTGTTTTAAGAACCAGCTCCGGAGCTTCAAAATAATCCGGTTTGTTAACATCTACCACAACCAGGGCTGCATCATCGTTCACATAAGCTTCCGCCTCTTCAACAGAGATGAACACATCCCGGTATTCCAGATCTTCCTTAAATGCAGGCAGGACCTGCTGAACGGAATTGGAGCCTTCATCCAGGACGATATACGCCTTTTTGCCCAATGTTTTCGATGCACGGTAAAGACCGATCGCGGCACCAAAGCTGTCGATGTCGCAGTTCTTATGCCCCATGATGACTACACGGTCTTTATTCATCAGAACTTCTTTTAATGCGATGGCTTTGATCCTTGCCTTAACACGGCTGTTTTTCTCCACCTGCTTGGTCTTACCGCCGTAGTAATAAACGCGCTCGCCATCTCTTACAACAGCCTGATCTCCGCCTCTTCCCAATGCCAGCTCTAATGCCAGCCGGGCATTTTCGTTATTCTTTGTATAGTCTTCTCCAACACCAATTCCGATACTTAAAGTGACCGGAATATCGCTTCCGGTATCGATATTCTTGACCTCATCCAAAAGATCAAACTTATCACGCTGAAAGTTTGCCAGATACTTTCTCTTAAAGTTAACATAATACCGGTCTTTTTCTGTCTTACGGACAACGCCGCCGCAATTCTGGAAATAGTTGCTGACAGCCCGGTCGATCATAGCAACAACAAATGACCGTTTGACATCCGTCTCCTGTTCCAGGGTCTCATCATAGTTATCGATATAGATCGATCCAATAACCATCTGTTCATCCACGCCCTTGCGGACCATGTTCACGATTTCTGTCTCATCAAAAAGATAGACCGTGTAAACAAACAGGCCCTGCGTTGGAAGAGAAACCAGTTTTTTCTCCAGCAGATCATTGTCCACCAAAAGCTTCTTAATATGAAGTCTGTAATTACGGTTGTCATAAACGACTGCTATGTTTTTGGTGATCCCTTCAAATTTCAGATCTTCCGGTTCCACTTCCCTGAACAGGTCACAGAGATTCTCAGAGCCAGGTGCCCCACTGTGGAGACGACTGAAATAATCATTATAAATAATGATATCGCCATCCATATCTGTGATCGCATATGGAATAGGGAAATCTGCGATCATTTCCCGCTCCAGATTCTCATAATTCCGTGCGAACTTGATCAGGTTTTCGCCAAGGCGCTTATTCTGATAACGCAAAAACAGAATGGTGGCAGCCACAAAAAGGACCAGTACGCCAAGAGAGATCAGCCCGGCTTTTGTATCAATAAAGAATAAGCCAATGCTAAGACCCAGAAGGCAGACTCCTAAAGCTGCCACAAAGAAAATATATCCTTTCAGGATATAACCAATCTTCAGTTTTTTTCCTTTTTTCTTCGTATCCATAATTTTATCCGTCACAAAAACGCCCTCCCCCTCTTGACTCCCACAGCCATGCACCGGGGCGGGGAGAGATCTTGGGAAATTATACTACAAATAATAATATAAGGAAATATTTTTATTTCCGCCCCCTGGAGGACAAAAAAACAGCTCCCTTATTCAGGGAGCTGCCATTGTTTGAAATTAGTCTACGGAATAAGGCATTAAAGCGATATGTCTTGCTCTCTTGATAGCGGTTGTGATCGCTCTCTGATGTTTTGCACATGTTCCGGTGATTCTTCTCGGAAGGATCTTTCCTCTCTCGGAGATGAACTTTCTTAATGTGCTGACATCTTTATAATCGATCTTCTGCGCTTTTTCTCCACAGAAAATGCAAACTTTCTTTCTTCTGCGAATGTTCGGTCTTCTTCTTGGAGCATCGCCCTTATCTTCTCTGTTATATGCCATAATTATGAACCTCCTGAATGATTTTAATTAAATGGCAAACCCTCGTCTTCTAATCCGTCAGCGATATTCATAAATCCTTCGCCTGCTGCCTCCATCGGTGATGGCGCTGGAGCCGGTGCAGGTGCTGCCTGTGGCTGCTGCGGAGCTGCCTGATATCCGGAATTGGAAGATGCATTCTTGCTTTCCGCAAATTCCACATTCTCTACAACAACATCCGTTGAATATGCCTTGGACCCATCCTGCTTGGTGTAGGAATTGGTCTGGATCCGTCCTTCCAGACAGACTTTTGTTCCCTGCTTCATATACTTTTCGAAGAATTCAGCTGTCTTGCCGAATGCAACGCAGGAAATAAAATCTGCTGTCTGCTGACTGTTGTCGCGTTTAAAGCGGCGGTCAACAGCAATGGTGAATCTGGCAACCGGCAATGAATTATCCTGTGCGTACCTTATTTCAGGATCCCGTGTCAGGCGTCCCATGAGTATTACTTTATTCATTGTAACTCCTTTTTTGTACGAGCGTTCCGTGCCATTGATAGTTACTCTTCGTCTTCACGAACTACCAAATATCTGATCACACCGTCCATGATCCGAAGCTGCTGTTCCATTTCGTTTGGACAATCGGTGTTCTCACTCTCGAAGTAGATGAAGTAGTAGTATGCTTCGTTCATTTTCTGAATCTCGTAAGCAAGTCTCTTCTTACCCCAGTCATCGACAGATGTCACATTGCCTCCGAATCTTTCGACAAGGCCTTTGATTCTTTCGATAATTGCGGCGCGCTCTTCATCTTCGAGTTTAGCACTCAGAACAACTGCTATTTCGTATTTGTTCATTTCTCGCACCTCCTTTTGGTCTCTGGCTCCCCATCAATGTGGGAAACAAGGAATATTATCACGAGTTCGTATTTTAACATGCACTTTTTCTTATTGCAAGAAATTTCTTGAGTACATCTGCATAATTCAGGGAACTTTCCCTGCAGGAGAAAAGTGGGTGTTCCGAACCGACTATTGTGGAGGCTTCGGGACACCCCTTTTTCCTGCGATAAAGAAAGTTCCCTGTTTTTTACAGGATGTCCGAGAATTTCTGTAAAAGATCTTCTCGTGTCAGTTTCTGTTTCTCTTCACCGGAAACATCAAAGATGATCCGG
>JAGCAK010000025.1 GCA_017652745.1 Lachnospiraceae bacterium | reverse complement strand
TGCGGAAAATCCGCCGATACCACCGCCTACGACGACTGCGTCGCATTCCACGGTTTCCACGATATCCTTTTCAGCCGGTGCTTCCGGCGGAACCTGAAAACTCCATTTTGCTTTATCAGGGGTTGTTGCTTCGTACATAGAATTCTCCTCCTATACAATTACCTCATAAAATATACCTATTATATTTTATTTCTCCCTGCTGTTGATTTCAACTGTAAAACAAAAAGGATGCCTCCCGAATATCTTGGGGAGGCATCCGTATTTTGCATGTTCGTTATGATTACCTTTACCAGGTTCCCTTCTGCTCAGCATACAGTGCCGGAAGGATCGTATTCAGGTTCGAAAACTCCTTATAACTGTGAGCGATCAGTCCCTCTGCAATCATCGTCCACTCCTCTTTCGGAAGGATCTGCGTCACAGGGACCAGACATTGCGCCTTTCCGTCAATAAAGTTGTAGCCGATCCAGAATCTTGCCATGAACGTTTTGACACCGTTCACTTCTTTCATGCATTCATCCATGATCGTCCGGACCTGTCCGTCAAGCAGACCATTTGCGGTAACCAGAAACTCGCAGTCTTTTGTTCCGATGAAGGATGGATCAAATCCATTTTTCTTCGGATCGGTAAAGTGAATCACGATCTCCTGCGGCGGTCCGCCTATAGACTCCATCACCGTATGGGTGGCGCCCCATGTTTTCTCTTCTATCGGGACTGCCGGGTTTAATGCCTTTTCGCGTCCCGCATAATCGATCTGCACATCGAAATGATCCTCCGGATCCCAGATGGCATAACGGAACGGATCCAGACCATGCCACGCAAACCACCAGTAAAGCATCTCCGCGGTCACGTCAGGCATCGGGACGTTAGCTGCACAAAGCATTCCGCCCTCTTCCAGCGGATAATAACCGATCTCAGCCGGGAACATCCCTCCTTCGATCAGTTTATGCCGGTCATGGACAGAGACAATTCCTTTCTCATGACCACTGGCGGCAACCATCTGCAGCTGCTCCTCAGACGGAGAAGGAATCCCCTGTTCATAATACTTGTAATAAGGTTTTGTTTTGTCTTCTTCGCGAATCGGAACCAGTGTCATAGTGCCCTCCTTAATACTGTTAAGAGATGATTTATTTTATCAGCGTAAAAGAAACTGTGAAACTCAGCTTTCACGTTGTATACGCAATGTGATCAAAATGACTGCCACATAATAAACAGCCAATACAATATGACTCATATAAGCATTCATTTTAGGGAATGCTGTCTTTATGGCCAGCATGGCATCGCTGATGGTAAAAAGAATATAGCCAATAGACAGAAGCTGCCCTTTATTAAAGGAGGACAGCATCGCTGCAAACAGTATGAATGTATAAACTATGATCAGCACAGTAAATCCTTTCGGGATCCGCGCATGGAAGATGATCAAGGCGACTAAAATGATCGCCGCTAACGCTGCACAGATCAGGACTCCCAGCCTTCCAATCACAAAGAGTACTGCGGTCAGTATGATAAATAAGAGTTCCTGTTTTTTAAGTCGATTCATCCCTTCTATCCTTTCAGGATTTGCTTTATTGTAGCACACCCTCTGTCCGCAAGAGAGATAATAATCCCTTTATTCCTCCAAATATCATTTTTTATCATATTTTTAGCAGATTTTATCATTCTATTGTTATATAATGTATGTGATAATCTCATCAACACTCTTGGAATAACAGCTTTGAAAGGAATGATTGGAGGTTTCCATGCAGAAATTAGAGATTATCAGCACAGACGTTTTAAATGATTATACGACGACAGCAATTGCGTCAACCGTTGTTGGAACCACCTATAAAGTTGACGGAAAAGAAGAGGCGATCAAAGCCGATAAAGGATTTGTTCTTGTTCTGGTTGTGGACCAGGCAGAAAGAGATCTGATCCCTGGAGCGGCTTACGATGTAAAAGAGTCTTTTGCAATCGTTCCGGTTAAGATCACACGTACTGGCGGGCCAAGTGCTGCTCCGTGGATCGGCGCAAAGGAAGAAGAAAAGGCAAGCTACTACTTTCGTCAGGCGCTGTATGTCAATGAAGGAAAGATCAACGAGGAAGCATCGGTCAGCAGCCTGCTGACGGGCGGAAGCTTCAATGAAAAAGAAGCGGACCATATCACGTTGAATACGCTCGGTACACATTTCAACGGCATCCTGATCGACAATGGCTCCAGATACGAGATCAAGGACTCCTCTTTCTACACAAAAGGAGACGGCGGGGATGACCTGGCCGGCTGGGGCGCTGTACTCATGGCAGACAACAAGTCCGAGCTGGAGATCAAAAACAGCTACATCGAAACCGAAGGCGCCATTCGCTGCGCACTGTATGTGGACAACACTTCCATCGCAAACGTGGAAGATACCGTCATTTATACAAAAGAAACGCCGGATACCTATGAGGAGTTTGCAAACCTCACTCCTGGCATGATGAAGCGAGTCCCATTTGCTCTCGGCATGGAAGGCACCGTCCGTTCACTGAATGTGATGGCGGATGGCCAGGGCAAGTTCAAAAACTGTGTAGTGGTATCCACCGGCTGGGGTGCTCTTTCTACCGACTCCGGCACAGCTTATGATATTTGCGGCACCTACGCACTGGAGGCAGAAGATACTCTTTCCGGAATCGGCACATTGGAAGTGGCCAAAGAAGGCAAAGAGTACACCGCTGTGAAGGAAGTGAACGGCGTGAAGTACGGCTTCACCGTCGGCGGATCCGGATACGTTACATATGCAGATTCCGGTATCCACAACGTATATAAAAACGTGCAGTTCTACTCACCGGATTATATTCAGGTCATGGGCTCCGGGCGCTCCGGATCGGCTTATTATGATTCTTATCTGCTCTCCGGTCATACGGCTTTCATGACACAGCAGACCGGCGGAGGACTATTTGAACTGACGAATACCACGGTTGATGTTGTGGACGCACTGATCCAGATGAAGTCCGGCGCAGCAAATACCGGCGTAGCAAATATCGTGGTTGATAACTGCAAGATCAACTTTGACGGATCATCCACCAGAGATAAAGACGGCATTCTTGCAGAACTGATCGAGTCGGATGATGCCGGCAACCCGGGCATCACCACCTACACGATCAACGACACCCCGGAAGATACCGTTCTCACCAGAAGTACCGTGGCAGACAGCTCCGCTGCTTTCAAGAACGGATCTTATAAAGGGAACATCTATAACAGCATTTACAACTACCGTCAGGCACTGAATGTGACTCTGGAAAACGCTTCCCTGACAGGAAAGATTTCTTCCACACAGGCGGTCCACGTGGACCTTCAGGGCAAGGTTGTTCCAAACGGCACCGTTCTGAATGCTTTTATGGGTTCCAAAGAATATGACCACTGCAACTATGCAGCAGAAAAAGGCGGCATGTCCGATGATGCAAAACTGATCGGGCGCTTCAGGCATACTGCAGCACCTATGATGAACAATCTGATCAATGTCACGTTATCCAATTCCAAATGGGAAGTGACCGGTGACGGATATCTTAATTCTTTAACGATCGATGCCCTCACGGATGTCAGAGCAGAAAAGCCTGTTACGGTTTATACCAAAGCTCTGACGATCGAAGGCAAAGTATATGAAAGCGGAGAATACAGCTCCGGAAATGTGACGATCCAGGTTGACACGACCGAGGTTGAAATCCCGGATAACGGTGTTGTGGATGCCGGCCAGACCTATGGTAATGTTGTTTATACCCTTTCAGCGGTAAAAGAAGATGGAAGCTTCGATTCCGATTCTGTAACAGTAAAACGTCAGAACTACGTGGATGGCAACCTGTATTTCACACTCACCCCGTGTGGCGGCTATGAGATCGTATCCCTTGCTTCTGAAGGTGGTTCGATCGAAAAATATACCGCGGGCGGAGAACTTGCAATCTATGAAAACGTACTCGTCCCTGCGGAAGGTGTGAAAGAAATGAAGGTGCTCATCACAGTTCGGTAAGGATTCTAGATGAAAGCAAAAATCAGAAATATTGATTTTTCTACCAGCTTTGCAGCTGCCCTCTGTATCGGTACGGATATTAACTCTTATTATCCCACTCCTTATTCGTATACGGATACGGTAATGGCAAAGCTGGCTTTTTTCGATCAGATTCATGATTTTTTCAGAAAAAAGAGGCTGGCTTATGAATATGACCGAAATGCGGAGGCAATCATTCTGATAGGAATCTTTCCGTTGGATGATCGGGATTGTTTTGCAGAAAAACACATCCTTCCAAGGCTCTCCGCTTTGAAAGAGCAAGACCACAAGATCATCTGCGGCATTGGACTTCCTGCCATGAATAACCTGCATCTGCAGGAATCCGTTTCGACATCAAAAGAAGCTTTTGAGCTGCATTTCTTTGAAACCGATACCTTCTTCGAGTATCAGAAAAGCTTCCGCAGGAATCCGTTCTCCTTTGAAGATTATGAAAAGTACTCGGAAAGAGCACTAAAATCGATCCTGATGAAATCCGGCGATGCCCTGGAAAATATTGCCGCCTGTATGGATTTGATCCGCTCCATCCACTACGGCAATAAAAATGCTGCAATCATGCGTGCCATGAACTTTACCGGCGAACTGGCATATCAGCTGCACCGCTATCATTTTCTGGAAAGCGATTTTTATAAATATCAGGATGCGCTGCAGGAAAAAGTGCTGTCCGCAGCATCTTATGCGAATGTAAAAACGCATGTTTTAAACTACTACAAAGAAATCCTGCCAATAATCTACCGGGAGCACCGCGGAAGTGGCAAGATGATGGTGGAACAGGTAAAAGCCTACATTCGTGAGAACTACATGAAGGAACTGTCGGTTGAAGAACTTGCCGCGATCGCGTGCGTGAGCCCGACGTATTTCAGTCATATGTTCAAAAATGAGACCGGTGAAAACTACAAATCCTATCTGACCGGCATTCGTCTGGATGCGGCGATGGAGCTGTTATCCGGCTCAGATCTTCGATTATACGAAATCAGTGAGCTGGTCGGATACAAAAACGTCCGAACCTTTGTAGAGGCATTTCAGCGCAAATACGGAGTCACACCAGGTATTTACAAGAAACAGCTGTAGTGCTGCAAATAACAGCAATAATGAAAAGAGAGCCTTGTTGAGTAAAGGCTCTCTTTTCCAGTTATGAGTAAGTAGCAATAGAAGAAAGGTGACTATTGCGACATTTTATGCTTGTGCTTTTGCTGCCGGCGGCTGACCGCTCACTTTCTTGGCTGCGTTGATTGCAGCTCTGGTCTGCAGTGTATCCAATGTAACTGCTGCCAGGAGTACAATTCCTAAAGCGACATACTGCCAGTACTGGTTAATGTTCAGGAAGTTCATGCCCTGATTCAGCACTGCGATGATGAGAACACCGACAACCATGTTGCTCATCTTTCCTCCGCCGCCACCCATCTTGACGCCGCCAAGCATTGCGCCTGCCATGACCGTGAATTCTGCACCAATACCCATGGAGTTTGCAGCAGAACCAATCTTACCAATGTTTACGATCTGAGCAATTCCAAAGAACAGACCTGCCAGTGCGAAAACAGCAATTCTCATCTTGGCAACCGATACACCGGAAAGCGCAACAGCATCCGGGTTGGATCCGAGTGCATAAACGTTCCGACCGAAATGCGTCTTGTTCAAAATCAGGGAGCCTACCACGACCATCACGATCATCACGATGACGCCTGATTTCAAATAACTGTTTCCAATGAACGGAATATTAGCGCCGCCAAAGAACTTGAACATGCTGGAAAGGCCTTTATAAGTATGAGACACACCACCTGAGAGCAGATAGGTCGCACCGTTCAGGATATACTGGGTCGCCAATGTGATAACGAACGGGAACACCTGCAGCCATGCATACATGACGCCGTTAAATCCTGAAAGCACAACAGCAAGCGCGATCCCGCAAAGTGCCGTTACGATAAAGATCATGCTTCCTCCGCCGGAATCTCCGCCATCGATCAATGCCATGACAATACCAACTGTTGACAGTAAGTATCCGGTGGATAAATCCATTGCTCCGCCAAGCATGATGAATGTGATTCCAACACCGGTAATGACCAGGTATGCATTCTGACCGAGAATGTTCATCATATTCGGCATGCTGAGGAACTGTCGTCCGGTAACGATCGGACAAATAATGCCGAACGCGACGAGCAGCACGATCAGAACGATCAGCATCATGTATTCCTGAATATAATCTGAAAATTTCTTCTTCATTTTCCCTACTCCTTTAGTTTTTAACGGCACTCTGGGATGCCATGTCCAGTATTCTTTCCTGAGAGAATTCTTCTTTTGTCAGTTCCCCGACGAGACACCGCTCACCGAAGACCACAATGCGGTCCGACATTCCCAGAAGCTCCTCCATATCTGAGGTGACCATGATTACGCATTTACCCTGTTCGCACATCTGATTCATCAACTCGTAGATCTCGTATTTTGCTCCTACGTCAATACCTCTGGTAGGCTCATCGAAGATGATGATATCCGCCTTGGTCGCCATCGCTTTTCCGACGACCACTTTCTGCTGGTTGCCTCCGGACAGCGTCATAACTTTTGTCCTGTCAAGACTCGGCGCTTTGATGCGCATGGCTTCACCGTAATATTGGGCAATTTCTTTTTCTTTTTTCTTATTCACAAAACCCAGGTGCGAGATCTCTCCCAATACGTTATAGACCAGATTCCAGGAGATGGTTTCCATCAGGAAGCATCCTTCTCTCTTCCGGTCTTCCGGGATCAGGCAGATCTTATATTTGTGCAGGGCATCCTTTGGGGAACGGATATGGACTTCTTTGCCATTCACTTTGACTGTTCCCCACTGCTTCTTCTCGGCACCGTAGACGACTTTCATGATCTCTGTTCTTCCAGCACCAACCAGTCCTGCGATTCCTAAGACTTCGCCTTTATGGGCCTGGAAGGAAATGTTTTTTACTTTGTTGCCGGTCAGGTTTTCGAGTTCAAGAGCAACCTCTCCGATCTCTGCATGACGCGGCGGGAAGGTGGCCGTCATTTCTCTGCCAACCATATATTTAATCAACTCCGCACGATTGGTATCTTTTGTCATCAGTGTTGTGATATACACGCCATCCCGCAGGATCGAGACACGGTCGGATAATTCAAAGATCTCATCCAGTCTGTGAGATATGAATATGATGGCGACACCTTCGTCTCGGAGCTTATTTACAATTTTGAATAAGATATCCACCTCTGCAAGGGAAAGAGGTGCAGTCGGTTCATCCAGGATGAGCACTTTGCATTTCTTGGAAACTGCCTTTGCAATCTCCACGATCTGCATGTGACCCGGTGTTAAGTCTCTGACCAGAGTCTTCGGATTAATATCCACACCAAAGTCATCAAAAATCTTCTGGGCAATCTGATTCATCTTTTTCTGATTTACAAACTTGCCCAGTTTCTCACCGTAGCAGATGTTCTCTGCTGCACTGAGTACATCGATCAGGTTGAATTCCTGATAAATACATTCAATTCCATGTTTTCTGGAAAGCGCAGGGGTCATAGCGGAATATGTTTCCCCATCAATAGTTATGGTTCCCCCGTCCGGAGCATGCGCGCCGGTGATCGCTTTTATAAAGGTTGATTTTCCTGCTCCGTTCTCACCGATCAGTGCATGTACTTCACCCGGATAGAAGTCAATGGACACATTGTCAAGTGCCACGACACCAGGGAATACTTTGCGGATCCCATTCAGTGATAATGCAGGTTTTTTCTCCTCTGCCATAACGTTTGTTACCTTTCTTTACACTTACTCCATGTTTTTCAGAGTGGGCTGCGGGAAAGCCCCCGCAGCCCGTTTTCTTCTGCCTTAGCAGGCTTTTCGTTAATTAATACAAGAAGTTTGGAACTTCGTATTTCTCACATGGATTTGCATCGCCCTGTTTCCAGTTAAGCTCTAATCCATAAACGTTCGTTGCAGAAATATCATCAAAGTATGCTTCGCCGAAATTCCACTCATATCCGCCTTCGCCGCAGACACCCAGAAGGATGATAGCCAGTTTCTCGCCAGTTGGTGAGTAAGCTTTTGCGCCGGTCGGATCATATGTATTCTGCTGCTCTTCTGTAGCGGTTGCGCCGTAGCTGGAGTAACCTTTCACTGCATTTGCAGAATGATCGGCTTCCACTGCCGCATACATAGCCTGGAATGTCGGATCTTCGAAGTAGCATGGGAAGACTGCAAAGTCTGCAAGGTCTAAGTGATTCTGTGCTGCATAGTCTTCAATTGCTGCTGCTGCGCCCATAGCCTCATCCGGCTCATATGCGATGAAGATACGGCAGTCAGGATGTGCAGCGAGAACTGCCTGTGCATTGTCATATGCATCCTGCTGTGCGGACTGTCCGTAAGCCTGTGTTGTAGATACACACTCTAACGTTTCAGAATCTGCAAGTGTTCCTACGATTGCATTGGAGCGATAAATACCATCGGTGATGTCCAGATAGTAATCAACTGCAACTTCATACTTACCATTCGCATTCTTCGGAATGTTTCCGCCTTCTGCGACTCTCTTCTCAGCCCAGTCTTCTGCTGCCTGAACAGCGAACATACCGGTGATGGAGTATTTTGTTGCAATGTATCCTGCGATCTCGTAATCCGGAGCTGCGCCTAAGAAGTCGACTGCGATTCCGGCTTTTCTTGCCTGCTCACAGACATCCTCGAGCATCGGGGTGTCCATAGCGGCAATCATAAGCGCGCCAACGTTGCCTGCTGCGATTGCGTCTTCCACGAAAGTAACCTGGTTAGCTGGGTTTCCTTCTGCATCTTTCGCAACATAGGTCCAACCCTGCTGCTCCATGACCCATCCCATGGAATCTGCATGCATCATAAGTCCAGGAACACCTGTGGTAGGCAGGATTGCCCATACTTCCTTATGGCCGTTCCATGTAAAGTCTTCGGATGCAGCCGGTGCTGCGGAGCCGGAACCCTGCGGTGTGTCACCACCCTGGTCTTTGCCCTTGCCGCAGGCAGCCAGAGCGAGAACCATTACTGCTGCCAAAACAATTGCTAAAATCTTTTTGATCTTCATTGTCCTTCCTCCTATTTCATTCAGATCTACTTAAAAACTTTTTATAAATCGGTTTGTACCGATCAATGTCTTTTTTATTCTGGTTTCTGGATCAGCTCGATCAGAACACCGTTGCAGTCATGGATGAACATCACTTTGTCATCACCCATTGCCACTTCATGCACGATCTCTACGCCATCTTCCTGAAATCTCTTCTTAATGTCATCAAAGCTGTCGATTGCGAAAGCCACGTGTTTGGTTCCCACGGTCTGAAGGTCCGTATTCGGGAGAAGGCGTTCTTCCGGAATCTTCTTCGGCTCGCTGTATTCAAAGAGCTCGATCTGATAGCCGTTCCACTCGATGAAAGCCAGCTTGGCATCCAGAGGTGGTGCATAGAACGGTCCTTCCACCAGTTCAAAGCCCAGCTCTTTTTTGTACCATTCGATGGATTCTTCGATGTTGTACGTGCTGATGCCCGTGTGAAGCACTTTTGTCAATTTGCCTGCCATGTTCTCTCCTTTCTCTGCTGTGGTCAGTTCATCCCTGCATCTGCAAGAAGTCCTTCTGCGATGAATGTCCCCAACAGTTCATATCCCTTTTCGGTCAAGTGGATTCCGTCTTCTTCGAACAGATCCTCTTCTTTCTGACCGGAATTGATAACTCCTTTAAAATATGCGTTTGCATCCAGCAGCAGAATGTTTTTATCTTTCGCCACTTTTGCAATGTACTGGTTTGCAGCGGTCACAGCATTCTTTTCGCCGGCCTCTTCCGCGTATGGATAACTCACCAGATATACCAGTGTCCCCTGATGAGATAACCCGTCCACATTTGCTTCCAAGATGCCTTCCGGATCGCTGCCGGTGCGGTAGTTTTCGAACGTGTAAAGAAGGATTGCGATATCGCAGGCTTCGTTCATTTTTTTATAGGTAGTGTTGCCTGCAAACCCTTCCTCGTCTCCGTAATTGTTCACCGTAATGTCCGCATTAACGACCTTGGAAAGTTCTTCCTTCAGCACACTTGGATAGGTCATCTGACCCGCGGTGCCTTTTGTAATGGAGTCTCCCAGACAATTGATGGTGACTCTTTCACTCCCGCCCAAGATCATTCCGGCACTCCTTGCCTTCCCTGTTCCTTTCCCGGTCACTGCCAGAACGATGATCAGGATGAAGACCAGTGCGATGACACCTGTCAGGATCCATGTCCTTCGCCTTGCAAATTTCTGTTTTGTCTCCTCATCAAGCTTTTCATACAGGGCTTTGTATTCATCATTCGGACGTTTCTTATAATCCGTTCGGAAATCGTTTCGCTTGAAAAAAGTTCCCATACTTTACCAGCAGATCAATCCGCCTGTGATATCTGAACTCGGTTTCGGGAAAACATAATCTGCATATGCCTGCGGAATCTGTTCATATCCGAAGGTATGGCTGATCAGCGGGGTGATGTTCAGTCTGCCGTATTTCACCATGTCCAGATAAACTTTGATATCGTCATCGCTTGTCCAGCTGTCTTTGTTCTTGTATGCCTTGAGGGTGCGGTTCATGACCGGCGGCCAGATGCCGATGATCTCAAGGTCTGCTCTCTTCATCTTGTACGGCCGGGAGTTTACATAAGTACCGATCAGGCTCACACCTTTCTGCATGATCGGATCATCGATTGGCGGAAGAGCCTCGCCGTGTACCTGAGAGATCATGACCAGACGTCCTCTTTCCGCGATCAGCTCTGCTGCCTGCATTAGCGCATTTCGATTTCCGGTTGCTTCGAAAATAACTGGGATCTCAAGCCCAAGCTCTGCGATCAGTTTTTCCAGGCCCTCCGGATCAGTCTTTGTATTCACGACAAAATCGATGCCCATTTCTTTGGATGCAGCCAGTTTCTCATCATGATGTCCTGTGATGATCACCGGGCAGGCACCTGCCAGTTTTGCCAACTGCGCGGTAACGGAACCGACAAATCCTTCCCCCATGACGATGCAAGGTTCGCCCATCATCAGTCCTGACTGACGCAGTGCGTACATGCCTGTCATGGAAAGATTCCAGAATGCGGCTTGTTTCATATCAATATCTTTCGGTGCAAGGGTACAGTTCAGTTCAGATGTGATGATGTACTGTGCATGTTCTACAGTGGATACGACTTTATCTCCGACCTTGAATTCGGTCACGCCTTCGCCGACTTCCACAACTTCCCCTGCCATCGCATAGCCGATGTTTGTTGGCAGCGGAACGATGGCTTCATGCAAAAGCCCGCACTCGGTACCAGGGCTCATTGCGCTGTATTCTGCTTTGATCATCACTTCACCCGGACCAGGTTTCCCAAGTTCTTTTTCTTCCAGTTCTACTTTTCCCGGGTATGCTTTTGCATAAACTGTTTTCATAGTGTCCCCTTTCGATGCTTTTGTTTTCTATCTATGCCTGCACTGTAGCATAGGGTCAGGAGGAGTCGTTAACACTTATAAAGTTGTGGGGTCACAACTAAAATTTTGATTTCCATTTAGACTTTTGATAGAATGTTTAGACAGACTCAAACGTTTATTAACACAGAACAACATGGTGACAACATGAATCAACTGGACATATATTGCTTTACTTCGATTGCACGCACGAAAAGCTTTTCCATTACCGCGCGTGAACTGATGATCTCGCAGCAGGCAGTCAGCAATCATATCAAAACGCTCGAAGAAGAAATTGGTTATACCCTGTTCTTTCGATATGGGCAAAGTGCCACTCTTACAAAAGCAGGGGAGATCTTTCTGGATTATCTGATCAAGCGTGATCAGCTGATCTCCGATTTTTTCAAAGAAAACAACGAAAAGAAAGAAACGGATCCGTTATTTATTGCATGGACGCAATGGGCGGGCTGTCCTTCGATCGCGGAAAAACTGCT
>JAGCAK010000024.1 GCA_017652745.1 Lachnospiraceae bacterium | reverse complement strand
ATAACTGATCGGAGATACCATCGAAGCAATTCCTTTTGCTTCCCTGCAGTTCACGCCTGCAAAAAGATCGGCAAAATTCGCGATCTTAACACCGCTTGGCATTGGCGGAGCATCTTCCGAAAACTGCGATGCCAGAATGATGTCATACAGGCCGAACATACCGATCATCGCCTGCACGGAACTGTCACTATCCGGCGCTCCCATGCTCCGGTCCTCGAGAGCCTCAACTCCAGCGGAAGTTGCAAGCATGGAGGCAAAGTAAGCGCCTGCGCTGTCACCGGAAACGGCAAACCGGTCCGGATCTAAACAATATTTTTGGGCATTTGCCCGCAGGAAACGGACTGCTGCTTTAACATCATAGACCGGATAAGGAAAGATCACTTCGCCGATCAGACGATAGTTTACATTGACAACCGCATAACCACGCAGCAGACCATTGATCAGATATATGCACTGCGAGTCTCGCTTATGTCCGCCAATAAATGCGCCGCCATGAAACTGGATCAAAACCGGAAACGGACCATCTCCTTCTTCAGGAAGAAAAATATCCATCGTCTGATCCGGGTTTTCCGTTCCGGCATATGGAACGTCCAGATATTTCCGTGTAATGCCGCTGACATCTACATCCGGCTGCAGGAAAGGTGGTGCATCTGGCGGCAAAGGAATTATTTTAATTACTGACATACAGAGTTCCTCCTATTGATACAAAAGAATTAGAATGTTCCGATATCCATTGCTGCATAATATCCGCCGACAACAGCCTCTCCAATACGAGCTGTCTGAGCGGCATCTCCGATAATATCCACATATGGTGCTTTATCCGCAATTTTATAAAACAGCTGATTATTACTCTTCATGCCAATCGCGTAGAAGACCGAATCTGCTTTTTTCAGGATCTCTTTTCCACCCATCGCATAACGGACACCCTCATCTGTGATCTCAAGCACATCTGCCTGCTCGACCAGTTTCACTCCATATTGGTTGACGGCAAGTTTCACGCCCCATCCGTAAGAGGTTCCGACATCCGCAAGACAGGTGTACTTCTCCAGGACAGTGACTTTCTTACCGAGAGCCCCCAGATGCGCTGCTGCCTCAACGCCGCTTAAACCGCCTCCGATGATCACGACTTCATCTCCCACACTGTCTGCATGGAAGTAAGCATCCAGGATATCCCGTGCCTTTTCCCATCCTTCAAGGAAGGTTGGAGGGATCGGTTCTCCGCCGGTCGCAACGATGATGTGATCGGCTTTGAAGGATTCAACCAGTTCCGGAGTTGCCTCGGTTCCGAGTTTTACGGTGATGTTCGGATAAAGGAACGGCAGCTTCTGAATGTACTGCAGATACCGCTTCAGATCCGGCTTTAAGGCGTCATTCTTTGCATAGCGGATGGTTCCGCCCAGTTCTTCGTTCTTTTCCATCAGAGTGACAGTATGTCCTCTTCTTGCGGCTGTCACTGCTGCTTCAACGCCGCCCGGGCCGCCGCCGATGACAAGCACGTTTTTCTTGATCTTCGCTTCCGGAATATCCTCCATGAAACCGACACGGGTCTCGTGTCCGGTCGTCGGATTAACGCTGCAGCGGAAGAAACGGGTCTTGTTATCGCCGTCTGTACAACGCATACAGCGCAGACACGGTGTGATCTCATCGATCCGTCCGGCTTTTGCCTTATTTGGCATGGAAGGATCTGCGATCAGGGCACGTGAGAAGGAAATACCATCCGCATCGCCGCTTGCGATGATCTCTTCTGCCAGTTCCGGACTGACGATCGAACCTACCAGATAGAGCGGGAATTTCACTTTGCCGCTCTGTTTGATCTCACGCACGAATTCCCGGTTCGATGCCCATGGGATATATGTGCTTGGCATGCAGTAGTTCCAGTCTTCTGTCGAGACCTCCGCCATGTCAACATACTCTTCGGCTCTGCTTAAGAACTCCGCCATATCTGCAGGGGTAAACCCTCCTTCTGCACGTTCGCTTCCGCTGATCCGGAGAGCAACGATCAGCTTGTTTCCGACACGGTCGCGGATCGCTTTCAGGACCCTCAGAGGGAAGCGCATACGGTTTTCCAGGCTGCCGCCATATTCATCGGTACGTTTATTCACAAGTGGGGACAGGAACTGCTCCAACAGCCAGGAATGTCCGGCATGGATCAGTGCCATATCAAAGCCTGCCGAGACGGCGTATTCCGCTGCGTTCGCAAAAGCGGTTACCACTTCATCCATATCTTTTTCTGTCATCGCTTCGCAGAAAATGCCGTTTTCAGTGATCTCTGTATTAGGCCCTTTCAGCTGTTTGTTGATCCACGGACGGCCTTTTCTTCCGCAATGGGTCAGCTCAATGCTGGCCAGCGCGCCGTGTTCCTTAATAGCATCCGCAATCTCTCCGAAAATATTCAGATTTTCCGGGATCAGCTCGATAAACGGTGTGTGATTGCCGCCCCGGATGACCGGGACTTCCCCCAGATTTACGATCGCGGCTCCGCCCTTTGCCTTATGCTCCAGATAGCCGACATAATAATCGGTCGGACGGCCGTTTACGACCTGGAACAGCATGTTCGGCGCGGACATGATCCTGTTTTTCAATGTTCTACCGCCAATGGTTATCGGTTGAAACAGATTTGGATATGAATTAGACATCTTTTCTCCACCTTTCTTTCACAGCATTCTATTTATTACTGAAACAGTCTGTAACAATTTTACCTTTTGATACGACCAGTTGTATCGTTTTTGTGTTGCAAATATCTTCCAGAGGATCCTTTTCCAGAATGATCAGATCCGCATCTTTTCCCGGCTCGATCGTTCCGATTCGGTCATCCATTCCCAGCAGCCTTGCATTTCCTCCCGTTGCCATGGTGATCACTTCCAGAGGCGGGATGCCGGCCTCGTTCAGGCAGGCCATCTCATCATGCACTGCCTCTCCAAATGGCACAAACGGGATCCCCGCATCACAGCCCACCGCCATTGGAATGCCTGCATCATAGCATTTTCTTACGGCTTCTTTGACGGCGTCCCAGATGGATGGGGCCGACCCCATCGGGTCAAAACGCTTAATGGAGATCATCGTCGGATCGACAACTGCTCCGCTCTTTTTTGTCAGTTCGATCAGCTCATCGGAAAACTTATTATCCAGTTCTCCAGCACCGATCATGTGCTCAATACAATCCGCTCCGCATTGAACGGCACCTAACATTTCCGCCGGACAATCTACGTGCACCGTAACAGAGAGTCCATATTGGTGCGAAATATCAATGATCTCTTTTAATTTCTTTTTCGAAATGCGCGGTACTGGATTCGGATAATCCATCTTGTTCAGGTGCGCGTAGAAGATCTTGGTGAAATCCACTCCCTGCTCTTTTGACTGCCTGATGATCGGTTCGATTGGTGTATCATCATCAATGACCGCGCATGCGTTCTGCTCCACTTCGGGATCCGACATAAACACAGTATAACATGGATGTCCGCCTGGAGCCTGGAACATTGGTCCGCTGAGGCTGACACGCGGAGAACGTTCGATAGTTCCATTATTCACGCCGTCCCTGAATTCCAGCGTCTCCTCCATAAAATGTCCGCAGGAACGAACAGCAATAACACCCCATCTAAGACATCCTTCCCGCATTTCTGCAAAATCATAACTTTGCACCAGATGGCTCATTCCGGGACGATCCAGTCTGCTTGACCCGCTGATATGAACATGCGCATCGATCAGACCAGGGATGACTGTCTTTCCCTGAAGATCCATTACCACAGCGCCCGAAGGAATCTGGATGTCAGTTCCAATCTCCTTAAACTGTCCGTGTTCCATGAGAATGGTGCACTGTGAGATAGGTTTCCTTCCGGTCCCGTCAATTAAATTTGCGTTCTTTAACGCGAACATAGATCTTCCTCCATCCGCGCGTATATTTCTCTTAATCGTGCATCGCTTAAATCCGTCTCATTTAATATAGTATATCTGTCGGCTCGAGTTCCAGCTGCCTTTTGCCATGCATTTACGAAAATATCCTCGGTCACACCATTTTCAGAAGGCCTGGCAGGAATGCCATATTGCTTTATGACCTTTGAAACTTTTGCCGGGTCTCTATCCTGAAAGATGCATGCAGGATACGTGCCCATAGCGGTGGCAATTCCATGTGGAATGCTAAGCTGTTCCGGATACTCTTCTTCCAGTGAATGACAGAACAGATGCTCAGAGCCGCTGCTTGGTCTGGAGTTGCCTGCGATCTCCATTGCCAGTCCACCCATCACAAGGGCATCTGTCAGCCTGCGGATGAAATCACGGTCCTGCAGGTCTGCTGCGGTATTGAACAGAATACTTTCAAAAGCCATGTGAGACATCATGCAGGCAAAATCATCGACGACTTCCCCCTTCTTTTTACAGGCTAATTTCCAGTCATACAATGCGGTATATTTTGAAACCGTGTCTCCGATTCCTGCCAGAAGCTGACGTACCGGCGTATGTTTAACAATATCCAAATCTACGAGGATCGCATCCGGGATGGTGCATCGGAAGCTTTTCCTTGCCCGCCCCTCTGTCCCAAGGACTGCCACCGGCGATGCCAGGGAATCGTTTGAGAGCGCTGTCGGAAGTGAGATCAGTTTTGCTTTTGAAACAAATGCTGCAAACTTAGCCAGATCCAGCACTGTGCCTCCGCCAAAGCCGATCACCACCTTGATGTCGTTCATGGTTATATATTTGGCCAGTGAAACTGCATTGTCATAGCTTGCTGCCTCGATCAGACACAGTTCGCTCTGAGGAAAATCCTTTTGGATTTCCTCTATGATGTTCTGAAACAATTCTTTCAGATGCTCCGTTGTCACAAGTATGGTTTTCGCGTTTTTTAGATCCGGAAAAACATCCTTCATACAAACCGAGATATCATTCAGGATCCCCTCTTCAATAATAAGATGATTTGGTAAGCGGAATTGATTCATCGTTCAAGTCTCCTATTAATGTTGTATAAAGTTAGTTTGTCATTGCAGGCAGGAAAAGTCAAATATCAGTTAGACAAACATGAGACAAGGTCTGCCGGATTGACCACGTAAGTAGACATGAGTACAATAAATGAAAAGAATAAATGACAGGAGGGCGCCATGGAACATGTGAAAAGATGGTTCCGTAAATGGAATCTAGATCTGACAAAAGAGGAAGTCATTTCTGCAATCAATCTGACAAAAAACGATCCGGCTAAATATACCCCAAGTCCTTTTGACGGACCATATGCGCCGGAAGATTCAACCGCTTTTAACGGCAAAACGATCGTCTTCAAAGGCGAAGGCAGAGAATATACCTTCCGTGTAGAAGACACAAATACCACCTGGTTTTCCAATGATGGATCCGAAGAGGAAAAATGCTTCTGTCAGATCCGTACGATGGAAGGGGAATTGTATTTTGTAAATCTTACTGTGCCTTCTTATGAAACCGCCCGGCAGGTGAGCCTTATCGCAGATACCGTCTCCGGTGCAGCCACAGTTGTGGATGCCCACATAGGTACTGCCAACTGCACACGTGACGTAGACCGCGAATTCATCTTCGGAAGACTGGAAGGTGATTACAGCGGCGGCCCTATGCATGCTTACACCAGCGAACTGGTAGGCAAAGCGATCATCTGGGATTACGGCGCAGGCTTTACTCAGGTAAAACACATCTATAATTCAAATCTTTTCTACACCTATTCCATGGATACCGCAGACGGTCCATGGATGGCAACTAACCCGGCTGATTACATCAAAGTCCGTGATAACATTTACATCTTCTCCTTTGTGGAGGAACGCCAGCCTGGTTTGCAGATGCTGCTGTTGATCAACCTTGACACCTTGCATGATATCGGCTGCTTTTTCGGTGTAAATGAAATGCGCGGCATGTCCTCAGGATGTGTGGGAGGCCACGGTACACTTGCTGATACCAATACATTGTATGATCTGAAACTTTAAAATAATTATTCATTCAACATAAAAGAGCTGCCGCTTTTTCTCGCGGCAGCTCTTTTTCTATCTTGGAAATAGTTTATAGTGCTACATTCTCCGTACGTTCGATCAGGGAGTTCTGGCAGTCTTCGGTCAGTTCCACGAAGTAAGCAGAATAGCCGGCGATTCTTACCACCAGGTCTTTGTAATCGTTCGGATCTTCCTGTGCTTTTCTCATGGTGTCGACAGAAACGATGTTGAACTGCACTTCTACTCCGCCCTGAGCCATGTAAGCTTTGATCATCGTTGCAAGTTTCTGGTTGCCGTCTTCCCTCTCCAGTGCCTTTGGATGGAACCGTAAGTTCAGGCAGACGCCGTCCATAAATTTGCTGTGGTCGTAGCAGGTGGAAGAATTTAAAACTGCGGTCGGTCCATTGGTATCTCTGCCCGGTCCAGGAGAAGCTGCGTCTGCAAGCGGTGCGCCTGCTTTTCTTCCGTCCGGTGTTGCCCAGGTCACATAACCCTGATGCACGTGATCTGCTGCGCCGTAAAGGCCTGCCCTGTAATAATCGCAGTATTTGCTCTTGTACTGCTGACACATATCATAGTAGCTGTGCGTTGCAAAACGCATCCATTTGTCTGCATATGGATCATTGTTGCCAAAGTGCGGTACATCGCGGATAAGCTGCTGCTGCAGATCCTCATAACCCTCCCAGTTGGCCATGACTGCATCATACATTTCTCTTGTCGTGCAAAGCTTCTTATCAAAGCATGCATATTCAATGGCTGAGAAGGAATCAGCAACGGTAGCAAGACCGGTGCCTGTGCCGCCAAAGTGATTATACTTAGCGCCGCCTTCTGAAATATCTTTTCCGCTTTCCATGCAGCCTTCAATGGAGATGGAAAGAATCACATGCGGTGTGAATTTTGCAATAACATATTCACCAAAGCAGTTGACATTGATCATCCGCTGCATGACATAGTCAGCAATCTTCAGGTAAGCTTCCTTCACCTCTTCGATGCTCTTCATATCATACAGATAGCCGGTATGGATCTCGCACTGCTCTCCATTGTATGGGTTCTTGC
The DNA here is from genome assembly GCA_017652745.1 of Lachnospiraceae bacterium. Classification (GTDB taxonomy): domain Bacteria; phylum Bacillota; class Clostridia; order Lachnospirales; family Lachnospiraceae; genus RGIG5612. The sequence goes on along the minus strand of JAGCAK010000024.1, from coordinate 4,091 downwards.
CATCGTTGATGGCCATATCCAGACAGACGGAATAGAATACGGTTCCGTTTGGCGGTACGATTCCATTGCACTGTGCGTTTTCGTTTCCGGAACCGGTGATCTCCTGACAGCCGATCAGAGCGTAATCACGGGCATCTTCCAATGTCATGCCCAGTTCCTTCTTCACTGCCGGAATAACTACATCGTCATTGTAATACAGTGGAATACCACCACAGCGTTTTGTGGTCTCGATCGCGCATTCCATCAATGAATCTGGTGTGTCCTTTGTCATTCTTAAAGTGATGGTTGGATCATGTTTGCCCAATCTGGCCATTGTCTCCAAAACCATATACGTGACGGTATTGGTTGCATCTTTTCCTGTGATCGGATCGGTGCCGCCTACCGTCGTATGCATATAGGTATTGCCCATGCCAAGGATGGAAACAGAAGATGGCGGTGTGCCGCCCCAGTTACGGGATACGTTCAGGAAGAAGTTATCAACAATTTCCTGTGCCTGATCTAATGTGATCCTGCCTTCTGCAAGGTCTTTCTCCAGATAAGGTCCTGTGATCTGGTCAAAACGACCGCAGGAACCGATGGAGCCGATGTTGCAAAGGATCAGCATCTGCAGATACAGGAACTCTAACTGGCATGCTTCATAGAAAGTCCGGGCTGGATTTACAGAGATCCAATCCAGGCTGTCTGCCATAGATAACAGTTCTGCTTTTCGTTTCTCATCCGTTGTCTCAGCAGCCTTTTCACGGCAGGCATCTCCATACCTGCGGATCAGCCGTTCTGCACCGTCGCAGACGATCACGACAGCCGAATAGAAAACAAATTTGTCTGTCTTATCGCCGTCTAATGTCAGGCGGTTCTCATCCAGCCAGTCCTGGGCAAATTTTCTGATCGCACCAAAGCCCTGGCTCAGAATCTTCTTATAGCCCGGTGTAGTATGTCCGGTAACACCGGCAATACTTAAGAATGTGCCATGCAGTGCATGTCCGACTCCCAAACGAGCCAGTTCACGATAATCATCCGGGAACCAGGTATTTGTAATATCGGAATAAGTTCTGCCCTTCCAATATTCACCTACCTTCAGCAGTTCCTGATAATCCTCTTCGGAAATACACATCGGGATTCCGTCAGAATCCGGATTGTGATAAAGACCATCTTCTCTCTTGGTCCATAAGCCTTTTGTGACCATATTCGGAACCCAGCCCATGCCGCTGTAATCCGGGCTTGTGCAGGATCCGCAGAAATACCGGGTCAGGTTTCCGACCAGAACATCCTCGTCTTCTACCCGCAGGGTCATCTGGTCGCAAATGTCATAAAATTTCTTTGCTCTGCGGATATGAGGAATTGCCATACCCCATTTCTTATCAGATTCGGTTATGATCCTTGCGCGTTCTGAATCAAAACGGATGACTCTGTCTCTGATCCGCTGATGCAAATGCAGCATTCTGTCGCTTACTTCTCTGAATTTGTACATATTGTTCCCCCCAATACTGTGCATTGATTCTTTGACTGTTTCATTTTTCAGAAACAACTAAATATTTTGTTAGTTTAATTTTAGCGATTATGCGTTGAAGTTACAAGAAATTATTCATTCTTCATTTTAAATATTTGCCAACCCGGGAAGTGATTAAAAGAGCCAGTCCCATTTTTACAAAATCCGGAATGATAAACGGAACCACACATGACAAAAGGGCTGTGCCAAGACCTATTGGTCCGCTCTGTTTCGCATAGACGATCATAAACCATACCGTTCCAAAGGCATAGCAGACCAGAAGGCCAAGAACCATGGAAATGATCCGGATATAGATTTTAACTCCAAAGAGTTTTTCCATCAGCCAGTACAAAAGTCCCATCAGAATAAAGCCGAGAATATATCCTCCGGTTGGTCCTAAGATGACTCCGAACCCACCGGAAAAACCTGCAAAGACAGGAACGCCAACTGCACCCAGAAGAATGTAGATCAGGATGGAGATCGTCCCTCTCTTTCCTCCCAGCAGGCCTAAAACACTAAAAACCGCAAATGTCTGAAGCGTAAAGGGAACTACCGTAGGAATACTGACCCACGAACAGACCGCAATAATAACAGCGCCAAGTGCCATGTAAGCTAAATCAATTGTTTTCATTTTCCGTTTTGTAATTGCCACTGTTTTTCTCCTTTATTGCCGGATGCTGACCTCTCCCGCAGAGAGCACTTCCGTTTTTCCGTTCTCGTAGCGGACCTTTAATCCAAAGTCTCTGTCGATATCCAACGCCATAGCCGGGATCCTTTCTATTCCCCGCAAAACATAAATTGCCTTCCCTACAATGAAACACCTGCGCTTATATTCTTTGTAAAGATCCTCCACAGGCAGGCTGCTGCATATATCAAAAAAGTTGTCAATAAAAGCTGCTGCCAGTCTTGCCCGAAGATTTTTCTGCCTGCATTCCGTGATCGATCCGGCAACATCTGCAATCTCTTCCGGAAAGCCCTGCTCCGGCTGATACACATTAAACCCGATACCGGTAACGATCCAGTCCGGAAGACCTGTTTCAAAATTCACGGAGGCCTCAGTTAATATTCCACAGACTTTTTTACCCTTTACAAAAACGTCATTGACCCATTTGATCTCCGGTCGTGCATCCGTGCAGGTCTCAATTGCCCGACATGCTGCAACAGCTGCCGCCGCTGTCAGATGACCGGAATTTGTAATAGGAACATCCGGCCGCAGAAGAACGCTCAGATAGACGCCGCTTCCTTTTGGGGAAAAGAATGACCGTCCCGTCCTTCCTCTTCCTGCGCTCTGGCTTCCGGCAATTACAACATGCCAGTCCGGAAGATCGGCTGCCTTTTCCTTCAGGAATGTATTGGTTGATGACACCTGATCAAAAACTTCTATGGTGCATTTTTTGTTTTTCAGAAATCCCGCAACATTTTTATTTGTCAAAACATCACTATCCGGATCCAGACGATATCCTTTATTCGTTCCTGCTTCAATCACATAACCTTCATTTTCCAGTTGTTTTATGTTTTTCCAGATAGCTGCCCGTGTTATTCCAAGGCTCTCCGCAATCATATTCCCGGAGATGTATTTTCCACTGTTTTTTTCTAATAGTTCGACCAGCTGTTCTTTTGTGCTTTTCATTATCCTTATTCCTCGATCTCAAAATCACATAGTGGGTCATGTTCCACTGTCCCACTATAATATGCTTCAAGGATGATTGTCAACTTAGTCGTTTGGCGACGGGTTTACAATCGGTATAATAATTTCTTCCTTTGCAGCCTGTGGACAATCCGGCGGCGGGGATGCTCCTGCACCAGCTGGAAGCGGCGGCGCAGAACCTGCCGGCTCTGGTGCTGTAGCACCTGCAGGTGAGAGTGCAGAGTACACATTCTATCTTACACGACATGGCGAGACCGTGTTCAACGTAAGCGGCATTGCACAGGGATGGACCGATTCTCCACTGACAGAAGAAGGCGTTGCAATGGCTAAACAGCTGGGCGTTTCAATGGCAGACATCCAGTTTGATAAAGCCTATACCTCGCTTTCCGGACGTGCATACGAGACTGCAGAGTACATCATTAATGGCAGAGACATTCCTCTGATCATTGATAAAGACCTGAGGGAAACTCACCTTGGTACTCTTGAAGGCACACCTCCTGGAACCGATACCCGTAGTACGGAACGTATTATGGATTATGAAGGCGGCTGGCATGATGTTGGCGGCGAGAGCATGAAGGACACTGGAGAGCGTGTTGCAAGAGCAATCGAAAGGATCATTGATGAGAATCCAAACGGCGGTGTCTTCCTTGTAACCTCTCACGGCGGAGCTATTACCGGATATCTGGACTATCTGATCGGATATCATAATGCTGCAGGCGGCGCTCCAGGAGAGAAATGGAATGAATTCATGGGAACCTGGAAAGGTGCTATGCCAAACTGCGCAGTATCTATTGTTAAGTATAAAGATGGTGTGTATACAGTCGAGACAATCTCTGATGTATCCTTCCTTGGAGATTTAGCTCCAACACCGTGATATTAACAAATCCGATTTCAATTAATTGAACATATTAAAAAACCTGTGGTTTACAGTTGTAAGCCACAGGTTTTTTCATGCTT
>JAGCAK010000023.1 GCA_017652745.1 Lachnospiraceae bacterium | reverse complement strand
TGCCTTTTTTATCAGAATACCGGATGGTCAGATCGGTTCCCTCAATCTCATAGGAATCGTTGACATGAGGATTCCATGCCTTATCAGCCATGCCGGAAAGAAAGAGCGTAAAGAAAAACGCCATGACGGAGAAAATGAGAAAGATAAGCAAAAATGCCTGGAATGTAAACTTGGATTGTCTCATTTTGCCTCCTTTTGGATGTTGTGATTTTTCTTTTTGCAGCTACCGCTTTTAGGATTTGGGTTTCTTTGAAAGTTTTTTAGCGTTTCGGATAAGCTGCAACTGCTACATCATAGCATTTTTGTGGGCTAAGTGCATTAATTTATTTTGTGTGGGAGGTTTTTATGACCAAATAACGCTGTTTTTGTTTTTGGTCATAGGCGCAGCAGTGTCTTTATGACCAAGAGAGTGCTTTTTCTGTTCTTGGTCATAAAAAGAAAAGGTTAATTGTAACCAAGGAGTCATTTTTCCCTGCTTGGTCATAATCCTGAATGGTATTTTATGACCATAATCGTCCTTTTCTCTATTTTGGTCATAAAAAGAAAAAACTTTTTATGACCAAGGAACGCACTTTTTCGTATTTGGTCATAAACAGATAATTGTTCTTATGGCCAAAACGGGCAATCCCGCCATTTTGGTCATATTAAGAATAATAGAAGTATTTTTTCGGCAGGATAGGAGGAAAACGGTTGACAAGCGGTCCGATAAAGCATACAATTCCAACAATTAAATATCGTTATGCAGAATAGAGGCGCGGCAATTATGAGTAAGATCGCCAAAGAGCAGCAAGGGTGCTGACGGGATGAAAGGAACTGCCGCCGAAACACCGGGGATACCCTTAAAGAGCCGGTGTTGGGCCGTTGCAGAATATGTAACGGACTGTCACATTTGTGGAGCGCTTTCTGATGACAAACGTTGGATGGGTGAAGAAATGTGATGTTTTGCAGAAATGCAGAACATTTTTTATTTTGCCCTGAAAACAGCCAGGGAACTTTTTCTGCAGACGATACGTAATGCAGCAAAAGAAACCAAACAAGAAAAGAGGAAAGAAAAATGAAAAGAATTGGCAAATTACTGACAACAGCAGTGGCGATCTTATTGGTCGTCGTATTCGCATGCGCATGCGGCAAGTCCGGCGGGGACACTCCGGCACCGGCTGGCAGCGGAAGCAGCGCAGCACCGGCACCAGCAACATCAAACGTGAACGATGGCTCCGGCAAGATCCTTCGTGTCGCTATGGAATGCGGCTATGCACCTTACAACTGGACACAGTCCGATGATTCCAACGGCGCTGTTCCGATCGTAGATTCTTCCGACTATGCATACGGCTATGATGTCATGATGGCAAAATACATCGCCGAGCAGCTGGGTATGGAGCTGCAGATCTACAAACTGGATTGGGATTCTCTGCCGCTGGCAGTTCAGTCAGGTACGGTTGACTGCGTTATCGCAGGCCAGTCTATTACAGCTGAACGTCTGGAGACGATCGATTTCTCCGATCCATATTACTTTGCATCTATCGTAACACTGACCAAGAAAGACTCTCCATTTGCAAATGCAAAATCACTGGCAGATCTTTCCGGCGCAAGGGCAACTTCTCAGCTGAACACTGTCTGGTATGATGTCTGCATCCCGCAGATCCCTGGTGTTCAGGCCGAGACCGCACAGGAGAGCGCACCGCAGATGCTGGTTGCTCTGGAAGCAGGCGGCGTTGATATCGTTGTAACAGATGAGCCGACAGCAATGGGCGCATGTGCAGTTTATCCGGATATGGTTATGCTTTCCTTCGAAGGAACCGATGGCGACTACCAGGTTTCTGAAGAAGAGATCAACATCGGTATTTCCATGCAGAAAGGCAACAGCGGACTGCAGAAGGCCATCAATGGTGTTCTTGCAACATTAACACCGGAAGACTTTAAAGACTGGATGAACCAGGCTATCGCAGTACAGCCGATGAACGACTAATAGGAGTAACGAATCATCGTAGGGTGAATCAATGAACAGCTTTTTACTGGCAGGATCCCTTCCGCCTGATTTCTTCGGAAGAATCCTATTTATACTGAAAAACTATGGTGTTTCAATGGCAAAAGGAGCGGGCACAACGCTCCTCATTGCCATTGTTGGCACACTGATCGGATGTGTGATCGGATTTATCGTCGGCTTGATCCAGACGATCCCGGTCAATCCGAACGACTCGGTGGGCAAGAAGATCTTACTGAAGATCGTGAACATTATCCTGAAGATCTATGTGGAGGTCTTTAGAGGAACGCCTATGATGGTGCAGGCCATGTTCCTGCATTACGGCGCAATGCTTCTTCTGAACCTGCACATGGATATGTGGACATCCGCATTTGTGATCGTATCGATCAACACCGGCGCCTACATGGCAGAAACGGTCCGCGGCGGAATCTTCTCCGTGCCGCTCAGTCAGACAGAGGGCGCAAAAGCTATTGGTATGAATCATGTGCAGACGATGCTGAATGTTATTCTGCCGCAGGCACTTAGAAATATCATGCCGCAGATCGGCAACAACCTGATCATCAATATCAAAGATACCTGTGTCTTAAGCTGCATTGGTGTTGTGGAATTGTTCTTCACATCCAAATCCGTTGCAGGCACATACTACACATACTTTGAGACGTTCACCATTACAATGGTGATGTACCTGATCATGACCTTGTTCTTCAGCTGGCTGCTGCGCTTCTTTGAAAAGAGAATGGATGGCCCTGCAGAGTATGATCTGGCAACGACAGATACGCTGGCTTATACAAGCGGCACGCTGAGCGATCCGAGGAAAGACTTTGTAGATGACAGACATCTTTCCGATACATCCCGCACAGGAGAAGACAACCTGAACAATACCAGGCGGTAAAACAATATGAGTGACAAAAAAGAAATCATTGAAATCAAACATTTGGGGAAGACCTTCGGCAAGAACGAAGTCTTAAAGGATATCAATTTCTCCATCAAAGAGGGCGATGTGACCTGCATTATTGGGGCATCCGGATCTGGTAAGTCAACCATGCTCCGTTGCATCAACCTGCTGGAGACACCAACATCGGGCGAGATCCTTTTTAAAGGAAACGATATCACAAAAGAGAAAAATGTAGCTGCATACCGCGCCAAGGTGGGCATGTGCTTCCAGAGCTTTAATCTGTTCAGCAACATGACGGCATTAAAGAACTGCATGGTTGGCCCGATGAAGGTCTTGAAAAAATCCAAACAGGAAGCAGAGCAGGACGCTTTGTTCTTCCTGACCAAAGTCGGTATGGCACCGTTCATCAAGGCAAAACCAAAACAGCTTTCCGGCGGTCAGCAGCAGCGTGTGGCTATTGCCCGCGCGCTGGCGATGCATCCGGATGTGCTGTTATTTGACGAGCCGACTTCCGCCCTGGACCCGCAGATGGTCGGAGAAGTGCTGGAAGTTATGAAAACGCTGGCCAAGGAAGGTCTGACGATGATCATCGTAACACATGAGATGGCCTTTGCCCGGGACGTGTCCAATCATGTGGTCTACATGCAGGACGGCGTAATCTGGGAAGAGGGCACACCGCAGGAGATCTTTGGTGATCCGCAGAGGCAGGAGACAAAAGACTTCCTGTCACGCTTTATCAATATGTAGAGATTTTAATAATTGTTAAAAAAGGGTAATATTTTCATTTTCTTTTTTATCCTTAATAAAACCGTTCACATGCGATATATGTTGTATGTGAACGGTTTTTTGTGTACAATATTTTGTGTTAAATAAAATATGAAGAGATTGTGAACAATCTGTTTAAAGGTTGACTTTTATGGCAACCATTGGTATATTATGAAATAGATTTGTAACATTTCTGTAATATTTGGACGAAACATTTTATGAAATTGAAATTAAAACTTTACGAAATACTTTCCATCACAATGGTGGCAGTTGTCATATTGGCAGGTCTCTGCTTTATGGGCACGCGTGAAGTCGTAGCAAAAGAAAAAAGCGTTGCCACAGTTAACGGTTTGCTCACGCAGGAGACTTCACTTCCAAATGCAGGGATTGGCAGAATTGTCAATAACTATGTCGGCGCAACAGGCGAGAGTTCTGTGGACCTTCTTTCCACGACTGCACTCGGCGCTACTTATACCGAATTCAATGAGTATTATGACAGCAAGGGAGGTTCCCTTGGCAAGCTCATCGTCTGCAATGTGGACGAGTCCATTGCTGTGTATGACCGGATCCCGGGCAATGAGCGGATCGAGCGCGGTGATACACAGATGGCTCAGATCACCGGACAGATGAGCAAAGGAGATGTCGCTACACTGGTTGGCGTTTATGGCAACTGGTATCAGATCGTAGCAGATGATTTTTCCGGCTTTGCAAATACCAGCTTCTTTGCAGTCGGCAAAGATGCCGAGGCTCTGGATGCTTCCACCTGGATGCGCATCGCAGTGGTCAATGATGATGAGTTGATGCTGAACGTGGAACCGGATTACAATAGTGACCTTTTAGCTTTCCTTTACTCCGGACTGTGGTTTGAGGTACTGGAAGAGGGCGATGATTTTTCCTGCATCTATGTTCCGAACGTTGGAGAAGGCTGGATCGAAAGTGCATATGCGAACTTTGAAACCGTCCGTCGCACAGGTATGTCCAATCAGGCATCGGCAGAGCGGGCAGCCCAGATTGCAGAATGCGTTGGATATGCAAATGACTGGGAAGAGGCAATGCTGATGGCAGCAGAGGAAGAAGCATATTATGAGGATCTGGCTGCAAGACGTGCTTCTATAGCTCCGGCCGCAGCAGACTCTGCGGATGTTGCAGCACTGCGTGAGGCAGTCGCCGCTTATGCACAGCAGTTTGTCGGCTGGCTTCCATATGTATCCGGCGGCAACTCTCTGGATTACGGAGCTGACTGCTGCGGATTCACACAGGCAATTTACCGTGAGTTCGGATATGAGATCCCGCGTACAACGGATGGACAGATGTATGGCGGCATGGCTGTTTCGCTTGACGACATCCGGCCGGGTGATATAGTATACTACGGAGGTCATGTTGCGCTTTACATCGGTGGTGATACGGTCGTGCATGAACCGGTCCCAGGCGATGTCTGCAGCTATCAGAGTATGTACATGATGCCGATCTACGGTGTTGTCAGATATATCGATTGATCGCAGAAATAGATAATGATGGCGGGGACACAGTTCCCCGCTTTTTTCTTTTAATAAATGAAAAGCCAGTTTTTTGAAAAACTGAATAGGAATCATAAAGTCTTTTCCATTCTGATCGCGGAAGCCGCAGCGGTGATCGGGATCGTCTGCATGTTTGTTCTGGCAGCAGGAAACGCAGCCAAGGCAGCGGATGAGACATCCCTTACTTTGCCGACGGCAGGAGCCGGAGCAGTGATCGAAAACTACGTCGGTGCAACAGGAGAGAGTCCTACAGAACTCCTTTCCACAACGGCACTCGGTGCCCAGCTGGAAGAAGTGAACGAATACTATGATGCAGCCGGTAATATCATGGGCAAGCGGATCATCTACAATGGTTCAGGAGATCTGCTGATCTATGATAAGATCCCGGGGAATGAGCGCGTGGAAAAAGGCGAGTCCCTGGCTACACTGCAGGGAAAAATGGAACCGGGCACTGCAGCCACGGTGATCAAAGAGATCGGTAATTGGTATCAGATCGTTGCGGACGGGCTGACCGGTTTTGTGAAAAAAGACGGATTTCTGACCGGCAAAGATGCAGAAGCAAATGCCGGACTGATGAATAAAAATGTTGCTGTGACTACTTCCGATGAGACCTGGATCATGGACGCACCAGGATTTGATGCGACCGTTATCTGCGCCCTGCCAGCCAATGTAACGTTAACGCTGCTGGAAGCCGGCGATGAATTTAGCCGCGTAGAGGTTCCGGGACTGGGAGAAGGCTGGGTCAGCAATGGAGAAGCCACTTTGACAACAATCTGCAGAGCGGCCGTGACACCGGAAGAAGAAGCTGCTTACCGCGGACGGATCGCGGAAGGTATTGAATGGGGCACTGAGATAGAAGCTCGTCTGCAGGAAGAGGCTCAAGGAAGAGCCAGAAGTTACGCTCTTGCTCAGATCGCACCGGCCACGCCAGATTCCGATGATGTGGCAGCACTCAGACAAGCAGTGGCAAATTATGCGCAGCAGTTTGTTGGTGTCCTGCCATATATCTGGGGAGAAAGTGATCTTACCTATGGCGCTGACTGCAGCGGTTTTACATCCGCCATTTACCGGGAATACGGCTATTCCATTCCGCGGTCATCCGATGCGCAGGCATATGGCGGGATGAGTGTCTCTATGGATGATTTGAGACCTGGTGATATCATTGCATACCCGGGTCATGTGGCCATGTATATCAGCGGAACAACGGTGGTGCACGCGCCGGGAGACGGGACCACGGTCTCTTACGGGGACCTCTACATGATGCCGATCATCAATGTGGTCCGTTATATTAATTAAGAATTTTTTGTGAAATAACTCCCCCAGGGAGTTATTTTATGGTAGAATTAAAAAAAGCGGAAAGGAGTGATACTTATGAAGTTCACCATTACGGGCAGAAATGTGGAAGTTACAGAAAGCTTAAAAGCCGCTGTACAGGAAAAACTCGGCAAACTGGACCGATTCTTTTCCCAGGATACGGTCGCACATGTAACACTGAGCGTAGAGAAAAGCCGCCAGATCATTGAAGTCACAATTCCGGTCAAAGGCGGGATCATCCGCGCAGAACAATCCAATTCAGATATGTATGCATCGATCGATCTGGTCGAGGAATCCATCGAAACACAGTTAAAGAGATATAAAAACAAACTGATCGACAGATATCAGGATAAGAAGAATTTCTCCAAAGAATTTATCGAGCAGGATGTGGAAGACGAAGAAGAGATCAAGATCGTCAAAACCAAACGCTTTGATTTTAAACCGATGGATCCGGAAGAAGCATGTATGCAGATGGAACTGCTGGGCCATAGCTTCTTTGTATTCACAAATGCTGAGACAGATCAGATCAATGTTGTTTATAAGAGAAAAAATAATACGTATGGCCTGATCGAACCGGAGTTCTGATCACCCGGAGAGAGGATATTAACAAAGAATCAAAATGCGCCGTGCTTTCTGCGCGGCGCAAGTCTTGAAGAAAGACGCGCTCCAGGATGGCGCGAAGAAAAAACAGGAGTATTGTAAATGGGTTTATTTGGCAAGATTTTCAGCGGCGGAGCTGACAGAGAAGTCAAAAAGCTGCAGCCGCTGGTCGACCAGATTGTTGCTTTGCGGCCGCAAATGATGGAAATGACCGCAGAGCAGATGCGGGCAAAAACACAGGAATTCAAAGACCGCCTTCAGAACGGCGAAGCACTGGATGATATTCTGGTGGAGGCTTTCGCACTGGTAAGAGAGGCAACAAGAAGAGAACTTGGCACAGAGCATTATCCGGTACAGCTGATGGGCGGCATCGTCCTGCATCAGGGTCGTATTGCAGAGATGAAGACCGGTGAAGGAAAGACGCAGACCTGTCTTTTGCCGGCTTACCTGAATGCGCTGGAAGGCAAGGGCGTGCACATCGTGACCGTCAACGATTACCTGGCAAACCGTGACGCGGAGTGGATGGGACAAGTACATCGTTTCTTAGGCCTGACAGTTGGCGTGGTCTTAAACAGCATGACCAGCGAAGAGCGGCAGCAGGCTTACAACTGTGACATCACCTATGTCACAAACAACGAGCTTGGATTTGACTATCTTCGTGATAACATGGTCGTCCGCAAAGAAGCGCTGGTGCAGAGAGAACTGCATTATGCGATAGTCGACGAGGTCGACTCCATTTTGATCGATGAAGCAAGAACGCCGCTTATCATCAGCGGACAGTCTGCTAAGTCCACAAAGCTCTATGAGCTTTGCGATATCCTGGCCAAACAGTTAAAACGCGGTGAAGCAAAAGAGCTGAACAAGATGGATATCATCATGGGCGAAAAGATGGAAGAGTCGGGTGACTTTGTCGTCAACGAAAAAGAAAAGGTCATCAACCTCACTGATGAAGGTGTCCGGAAAGTTGAGCAGTTCTTTAAGATCGAAAACCTGGCAGATCCGGAAAACCTGGAGATCCAGCACAATGTGATCTTAGCACTTCGTGCACATAATCTGATGTTCCGTGATCAGGACTATGTGGTCAAGGATGATGAGATCCTGATCGTCGATGAGTTTACCGGACGTATCATGCCGGGCAGACGTTATTCCGACGGTCTGCATCAGGCTATTGAAGCCAAAGAACATGTGAAGGTGAAGAGAGAATCCAAAACTCTGGCAACCATCACCTTCCAGAACTTCTTTAATAAATACGATAAAAAAGCCGGTATGACCGGTACTGCAAAAACAGAAGAAAACGAGTTTACCAGCATCTATGGCATGGACGTCGTGGAGATCCCGACCAACGTGCCTGTTATCCGGAAAGACCTGCAGGATGCGGTGTATAAGACCAAGAGAGAAAAATACAGAGCCGTGATAGATGCGATCTGTGAGGCACATGAGATTGGTCAGCCTGTCCTGGTTGGTACTATCACGATCGAAACCAGTGAGCTGCTCTCCGGTATGCTGAAAAAACGCGGTATCCGTCACAATGTATTGAATGCGAAGTATCATGAGATGGAGGCGCAGATCGTCGCCGAGGCAGGTCAGCATGGTGCAGTTACCATTGCTACCAACATGGCTGGTCGTGGTACCGATATTAAGCTGGATGACGAGGCAAGAGCTGCCGGAGGATTAAAGATCATCGGCACCGAGCGTCATGAAGCACGTCGTATTGATAACCAGCTGCGTGGTCGTTCCGGACGACAGGGCGACCCGGGTGAATCCCGTTTCTACATTTCCCTGGAAGATGATCTGATGCGTCTGTTTGGTTCTGAGCGTCTGATGGGCATCTTCAATACGCTGGGTGTGGAAGACGGCGAACAGATCGAACATAAAATGCTTTCCAATGCCATTGAACGGGCACAGGAAAAGATTGAAAATAACAACTTTGGCATCAGAAAGAACCTTCTGGAATATGACGAGGTCATGAATGAACAGCGTGAGATCATTTATGCAGAGCGCCTGCGTGTTCTGAACGGTGAGTCAATGCGGGAGTCTGTTTATACCATGGTCGATGCAACAGTCAATCACATTGTAGATGCAGGCATTCCGGAAGACGCCAAACCGGAAGAGTGGGATATGGTCTCTCTGAACGAGATGTGGATGCCAATTTTCATCCGTCAGGTGAATCTGACAGAAGAGCAGATGAACGGACATTATTCCAAAGAGCAGTTCCGTGAAGATCTGCTGGACTTGGGCCGCAGCCTGTATGCAGAAAAAGAAAAAGAATTCCCTGTGGAAGAGCATCTGCGTGAAGTGGAGCGTGTGGTATTGCTGCGTGTTATCGACCGCCACTGGATGGATCACATCGACGATATGGATCAGCTCCGTCAGGGCATCGGTCTGCAGGCATACGGCCAGAGAGATCCGGTCGTGGAATATAAGATGGCCGGCTATGACATGTTTGATGATATGATCGCAGGCATTCAGGAAGATACTGTCCGGACAATGCTGCATATTAAGATTGAGCAGGAAGTCAAGCGCGAGCAGGTGGCACAGCCGATGGCAACCAATAAAGATGATTCTGTTGCAAGGGCACCAAAGAAGAGGGCAGATGATAAGATCTATCCAAATGATCCATGCCCGTGTGGCAGCGGCAAGAAATATAAATACTGCCACGGTAGAAAGGCATAATACATGAGAATATTATTTCCCCGGAGAAAGAGTCTCTGGGGAAATTTTTTCTTTATTATTAAGAAATAATCGTTTATAATCAATTAGTTATGGTATTACTAGATCAAGTTAAATATGAATTATCGCAGTTTGAGGAGCCGCTTTTGAACATGGAAGAGGCTCTGAATCGGGATGTCAAAAATAAGCGGATCGCTGAAATTGAGGGAAAAATGAATGAACCTGGCTTCTGGGAAGATGGAAAAGCCAGCGGCGAACTCATGAAGGAAATGAAGAACCTCAAAGCAGATCTGGAAAACTATGACACCCTGAAGGGAAGCTATGACGATCTGCAGACATTGATCGAAATGGCAGAAGAAGAAAACGATGACGATCTGGGGAATGAATGCCTGGAGGAGTTTGAGAAATTCAAACGCTCTTATGAGGACTACCGTATTTCCACGCTGCTTTCCGGAGAGTTTGATCATCTGGATGCCATCCTGACACTTCATGCAGGTGCCGGCGGAACAGAGAGCTGTGACTGGGCCAGCATGCTGTACCGTATGTACTGCCGTTGGGCAGAGCGGCATGGTTTCAAATACGAAGTGCTGGATTATCTGGATGGCGATGAAGCAGGCATCAAATCGGTAACTATCCAGATCACCGGACGGAATGCATACGGCTTTTTAAAAAGTGAAAAAGGTGTGCACAGACTGGTCAGGATCAGTCCTTTCAATGCGGCAGGAAAACGGCAGACCAGTTTTGTGAGCTGTGATGTGATGCCGGATATTGAAGAAGATCTGGATATTGAGATTGCAGATGAAGATATCCGCATCGATACGTACAGGAGTTCCGGTGCAGGCGGACAGCATATCAATAAGACCAGTTCTGCGATCCGGATCACGCATCTTCCGACCGGTATCGTGGTGCAGTGTCAGAATGAGCGGAGCCAGTTCCAGAACAAGGACAAGGCAATGCAGATGTTAAAGAGCCAGCTCTATCTGCGGAAGAAAGAAGAGCAGGCAAAGAACCTGGCAGATATACGTGGTGAGGTCACAGAGATCGGCTGGGGTAATCAGATCCGCTCTTATGTCATGCAGCCATACACAATGGTCAAGGATCACCGCACAAACTTTGAAGTTGGTAATGTAAACGCAGTCATGGATGGAGATCTGGACGGGTTCATCAACGCGTATTTAAACTGGCTGGCAGTCAGATAAAAAAGAAAAGAGGCTAACAAATGGTCAAGGTAGCAGTTTTGGGATATGGTACGATCGGTTCTGGTGTTGTGCAGGTATTAAATACCAGCAAAGACATCGTCACCCGGAATGCGGGAACCGAAGTAGAAGTGAAATATGTGCTGGATCTTAGAGATTTCCCGGGAGACCCGGTGGAAAAGATCCTGGTGCATGACTACGCACGGATCGTCAATGATCCGGAAGTGGATATCGTTGTGGAAGTGATGGGCGGCACGCATCCGGCTTATGAATTTGTCAAGGATGCTCTGTTAAAAGGCAAAAACGTCTGTACCTCCAACAAAGCGCTCGTAGCAGAGTTCGGACCGGAACTGGTCAGGATCGCAAAAGAAAAGAGCGTCAACTTCCTGTTTGAAGCCAGCGTCGGCGGCGGTATTCCGATCATCCGTCCGATCTTACGGTCTTTAACAGTAGACACTTTCTATGAGATCACAGGTATCTTAAACGGCACGACCAATTATATTTTAACGAAAATGTATGATGAAGGCGGATCTTTTGAAGAGGCGCTGAAAGAAGCACAGGCTTTAGGATATGCAGAAGCAGACCCATCTGCTGATGTAGACGGCTATGACGCAGCAAGAAAGATTGCGATCCTTTCCGGTTTAATGTACGGCAAGAATCTGGATTTTGAGCAGCTGTCTATTGAAGGCATCCGCCATATCTCAAAGATCGATATGGACTATGCCAAGTTCTTAGGCAAAAAGATCAAACTTCTTGGCATTACATATAACATCGCTGGTGAGATCTACAGTGAGGTCGCACCGCATATGATCGGACCAGAAAACAAACTGTACAACGTGGACGATGTGAAGAACGGTATCGAGCTGAAAGGCAACCTGTTAGGAGATACCATCTTCTACGGCGCAGGCGCCGGCAAGTTCCCAACCGCATCTGCAGTGGTATCGGATATCATTGATGAGGCAAAGCATCTGCATACCAATATCCCGATCCTCTGGAGTGATGAACCGGTCGTTTTAGCAGAGCGCGGCAAGCATAAGAGCAAGTTCTTTATCCGTGTGGACAAAAATTACGCTGACATCAAGAATATCTTTGATCTGGAGCAGCTTGTGACACTGCCGGACTATCGGGATGAATACGCAGTTGTAACGGCTGAAATGACATTTGCCGAGTTTTACGAAAAGATCGGCAATAAAGAACATGTCAGGAGCATCGTGCAGGTAAAATAAATGAAATACGTTGTGATCCTGGGCGATGGAATGGCAGATCGCCCGCTGGAAGAATTAGGCGGCATGACGCCGCTGGAATATGCAAAAACACCAATGATGGATGCCCTCGCAGAGATGAGCGAAGTGGGCATGGTCAAGACGGTGCCGGATGATATGAAGCCGGGCAGCGATGTGGCAAATCTGGCCGTGTTGGGATATGACCCGCGGGCAAATTATTCCGGACGGAGCCCATTGGAAGCATTAAGCATAGGCATCGATATGAAAGATACCGATATTGCCATGCGTGTTAATGTGGTAACACTGGCTGAGCCGGAAGGTGCATCAGGAGATGTGCCGTTTGAAGAGCTGATCATTACGGATCATTCCTCCGGGGAGATCTCTACAGAGGATGCTGCCATCCTTCTGGACGCGCTGCGTGCAGATCTGGAAAATGAAGAGTTCCAGTTTTATGTAGGCACCAGCTACCGCCATTGCTGCATCTGGAACCATGGCAAAGTGTTGGATTTTGCACAGCCGCATGATCATCTGGGTGAAGTGATAGGGCAGTATCTGCCTGATGCATCTGCAAGTGAAGACACCAGAGAAGATGCCAGACGTTTCACGGAGATGATGAAAAAGAGTTATCAGATCCTGAATCATCATCCGCTGAACGAGGAGAGAAGAAAGAAGGGATTAAACCCGGCCAACTGCATCTGGTTCTGGGGCGCAGGCACCAAGCCAATGCTTTCCCCGTTCATTGAACGGAGCGGCAAAAGAGGCGTCATGATCAGTGCCGTGGACCTTTTAAAAGGCATTGGACGCGGCGCTGGCATGAAGGTCTGTGAAGTGGAAGGCGCTAACGCACAGCTGGAGACCAATTACGAAGGCAAGGCGCAGGCAGCGCTGGACGCTCTGTTAAAAGAAGATTACGATCTCGCATATATCCATGTTGAAGCACCGGATGAAATGGGCCATCAGGGCAGCGTGGAAAAGAAAGTCAAAGCGATCGAATATCTGGATCAGCGGCTGATCAGGCCGGTAGTGGAAGGTCTTGAGGGCACAGACTACCGCATGCTGATCACACCGGACCACCGGACACCGATATGTATCAGGACCCATTCAGGGGAACCTGTTCCATATATTTTATTTGACAGCACAGCAAAGCAGCAGAACCATCTGCATTACAATGAGAGGGAAGCTGCGCAGTCAGGCATTTTAATTACCCCGGGCGAAACTTTGATGGACCGCCTGCTGGGGAAACAGGAGTGAGAATATGTTAATTGTTAAGAAATTCGGGGGCTCATCAGTAGCCAACAAGGAGCGGATCTTCAATGTGGCGCGCCGCTGCGTGGAAGAGTACCAGAAAGGGAATCAGGTCGTCGTTGTACTTTCGGCAATGGGCGATACCACAGATGACCTTCTGGAGCTGGCAGCGACCATTTCCGACAAACCATCCAAACGTGAGCTGGATATGCTGATGAGTACAGGAGAGCAGGTCTCCGTCAGCCTGTGTGCAATGGCCATTCAGGAACTGGGTGTGCCGGCCGTTTCATTAAACGCATTCCAGGTAAGAATGCGGACATCCAGAGTTTACGGCAATGCGCGGCTGAAAAAGATCGACAGAAACCGCATCCAGTCAGAACTGGAAAACAATAAGATCGTTCTGGTCACCGGGTTCCAGGGAGTCAACCGTTATGATGATGTGACTACCCTTGGCCGAGGCGGATCGGATACAACAGCAGTGGCTCTGGCAGCAGCTCTGCATGCAGATGCCTGCGAGATCTATACCGATGTAGACGGCGTCTATACTTGCGATCCGCGTATCGTTCCGGAGGCAAGAAAACTGGATGAGATCACATATGATGATATGCTGGATCTGGCCACACTTGGCGCGCAGGTACTGCATAACCGCAGCGTTGGTATGGCAAAAAAATATGGAGTGGAACTGGTCGTACGCTCTTCACTGAGCGACGCACCGGGTACGATAGTCAGGGAGGAATTAAAAGTGGAAAGAAAATTGATCAGTGGTGTAGCAGTAGATAAGAGCCCGGCGCGCATTTCCCTCATTGGCCTGCATGATATTCCGGGCATTGCTTTTAAAGTGTTTAATCTCCTGGGTTCCCAGGGTATTTCCGTAGATATTATTCTGCAGAGCGTCGGCCGTGACGGCACAAAGGATATTTCCTTCACCGTTGACCGCAAGAACCTGCAGGATGCATTAAAAGTACTGGAAGCAAATCTGTCCAAGCTGACCGCAGAGCGGATCGAGCATGAGGAAAATATTGCAAAAGTATCTGTAGTCGGAGCCGGCATGATGACAGACCCTGGTGTTGCAGCCAAAATGTTTGAGGCACTGTTCAATGCTGATATCAATATCAAGATGATCGCTACCAGCGAGATCCGTATCACCGTCATCATTGACGAGATCAATGCGGATGCAGCTGCACGTGCGGTCCATAACGCATTCTTACCGGAAGACTAAGATGGTTTTTGAATCACAGAACGAAAACGATACCTATCAGTTGGGACTGCAGGTGGGCGAAAACGCCGAGCCTGGCGATGTCTTCTGCCTGGATGGAGATCTGGGTGTAGGCAAGACCGTATTTACCGCAGGCTTTGCAAAGGGTCTGGGCATAAATACCCCTATCTGTTCTCCGACATTTACCATCCTGCAGACCTATGAAGAGGGACGCCTTCCGCTGTATCATTTTGATGTGTACCGGATAGAAGATCCGGATGAAATGGAAGAAATCGGATTTGATGAGTACGCCTTTGGTGATGGCGTGTGCATCATTGAATGGGGCAGGCAGATCCAAGAGATACTGCCGGAACATACCAAGTTTGTAACCATAGAGAAAGACCTGGATAAAGGGTTTGATTATCGTAAGATTACGATCGAATAAGAAATATGAGGATCCTGGCAATTGAAAGTTCGGGGCAGATCGCCTCGACAGCCATAATTGAAGACGGAGAGATCCTGGGCATGAAAGTGGGTGAGTTCAAAGTAACTCACTCGCAGACTTTGATGCCTCTGATCGATGAATTAATTCACGAGACGGGCGTGGAGCTGGAGAGTCTGGATGCCATTGCAGTAAGCGGCGGACCGGGTTCTTTTACAGGCCTGAGAATCGGGAGCGCCACAGCAAAAGGGCTGGGCCTTGCACTGGATATACCATTGATCCATGTGCCGACGCTCCACGCCATGACTTATAATCTGCTGACGGCGGAAAACATCGGCTGCCTGATCGTGCCGATGATGGATGCCAGAAGAGATCAGGTCTACTGCGGGATCTTTGACTTTCTGATCCGTCCGGACAATACGGTGGACTTTGATATTTTCCTGGACAGCTGTGCGATGTCAGTGACAGATCTGCTGGACCGCATCAGGGAAATCTTAAGTCTGGACGGCAATCCGCCTCCGGTCCTGTTCTTAGGAGACGGGCTGCTGGCTTATCACGAGCTGATCGAGGCAGAAGCCGATTTTGATTATTACTATGCGCCGGACGAAGCTATGCTGCAGCGTGCAGATACGGTAGCACTTTTAGGGCAGGTCATGATGAGTCTGGGCATGTATGTTTCCGCGGATGAAGAAGCGCCGGACTACTTAAGACCAAGTCAGGCAGAGCGGGAAAAAGCTGAGAGGGATCAGTAACGTGGAAATAAGTTACTATGAACTGAGCTACGATGATATAGCAGCGATCTCACGGATGGAGCAGGAGTACTTTGGACAGCCGTGGAGTGAGAGCAGCATTGCGACCTACGCAGAAAAAGGAAACACCATTTTTGTAGTGGCCAGAAGCGGTCAGGAAGTGGTCGGGTACATTGCCGTTTTATGCATCCTGGACGAGGGAAATCTGGTCAGTATCGCCGTGCATGATAAATGCCGTGAGATGGGGATCGCTACAGAGCTTTTGGACATTGCCTACGAAAAGGCAGCAGCAAGAGGCGTTTCCAGTATTCATCTGGAAGTGCGTGAGAGCAATGAGGCAGCGATCTGCCTGTATGAAAAAGAAGGATTCGCTAAAGTCGGCCGGCGGAAAGGGTTTTACAGCAAACCTGCGGAAGATGCGATCTTATATTTAAAGGAATTATAGTTTTATGCTGGATATTTGTTTATTGGGAACCGGAGGAATGATGCCTCTGCCGCGCCGTCATCTGACGTCGCTGATGGCACGCTGCAATGGTTCCAATATCCTGATCGACTGTGGGGAAGCCACACAGGTAGCCATCAAGAAAAAAGGATGGTCCTTCAAGTCGATCGATTTAATTCTTTTTACACATTACCATGGAGATCATATCGGCGGCCTGCCGGGTCTTCTTTTGACCATGGGTAATTCCGACCGGACAGAGCCGGTAAACATGGTTGGTCCGCGGGGCCTTAGAAAAGTAGTGGATTCCCTGCGTGTGATCGCGCCGGAACTCCCATTTTATATTAATTACATTGAGCTGGAAGATGATTTCCAGGAACTCTGGTTTGACAGCTTCCGGATCGAAGCTTTTAAAGTAAAACATCGTGTGACCTGCTATGGCTATAACATCCTGATCGACAGTCCGGGCAAATTTGATGTGGAACGGGCACAGGCACTGCAGCTGCCGGTACAGCTCTGGGGCGTGCTGCAGAGAGGCGAAGAAGTAGAGTATAACGGCGTTACGATCACACCGGATATGGTGATGGGACCGGAGCGCAAGGGTTTGAAAGTTACTTACTGTACGGATACCCGCCCGGTGGAGCAGATCGCGGATGCTGCAAAAGGTGCAGATCTTTTTATCTGCGAAGGCATGTATGGAGATCCGGCAAAGCAGGAGGATGCAGTGGAAAAACGTCATATGATGTTTTCTGAGGCTGCTGAACTTGGCGCTAAGGCACAGCCTGCAAGGATGTGGCTGACGCATTACAGTCCGTCCCTGATCAAACCGGATGAATATATGGAAGAAACCAGAAAGATCTTTGACCGTGTAGAGGCTGGAAAAGATCTGATGAGCATCGACTTGAAGTTTGACGATGAAGAAAACGCAGAAAATGGAACAGACAGTCATATTATCAATTGAATCTTCGTGTGATGAGACCGCTGCCGCCGTGACTGTGAACGGACGGCAGGTTCTTTCGAATGTTATTTATTCGCAGATCGACCTGCACACCATTTATGGCGGTGTAGTGCCTGAGATTGCTTCCCGCAAGCATATCGAAAAGATCAACCAGGTGATCCGCAAGGCTTTATCCGATGCGGGCCAGACACTGGATACTATTGATGCGGTGGCAGTCACTTATGGACCGGGTCTTGTCGGCGCTCTTTTGGTTGGTGTGGCAGAGGCAAAAGCGATCGCCTATGCAAAGCATCTTCCACTGATTGGTGTGCATCATATCAAGGGACATGTCTGTGCAAATTATATTGAGTATCCGGAATTGGAGCCGCCATTCTTGTGTTTAGTGGCATCCGGCGGACATACGCATCTGGTACGTGTGGATGATCATACCCATTACACTGTTATTGGGCGGACCAGGGATGATGCTGCCGGCGAGGCTTATGATAAAATTGCCCGGGCGATCGGGCTGGGCTATCCGGGCGGACCAAAGGTGGAGAAAGCCGCACATGACGGTGATGCGCACGCGTTTGAATTCCCGCGGGCCAAGATAGATGAAAATCCGTACGATTTCAGTTTCAGCGGCGTGAAGTCTGCTGTCCTCAATACCATCAATTCCTACAAAATGAAGGGGATGGAGATTGATGATAAGTTTCGCAATGATGTGGCAGCTTCGTTCCAGCAGTCGGTGATCGACAGCATGTGCGAACGCGTTGTGATGGCGATGGATGAGTTCCAGATGGATAAATTTGCCATGGCCGGAGGCGTGGCGAGCAACCAGACACTGCGTGCTGCTTTGAAAGAAGCGGTGGAGAGCAAGGGCGGTACCTTCTATTGTCCGAAACCGATCCTTTGTACGGATAATGCAGCAATGATTGGTGCTGCCGGATATTATGAGTATCTGAACGGGAAGCGTGACGGTCTGGACCTGAACGCGGTTCCGGGGTTGAAGTTAGAATGAGTATTTATGCAATTATAGCAGCAGGCGGCAGCGGCAGCCGGATGGGGAGTGACATTCCAAAGCAGTATCTGACCGTTCGCGATAAGCCGCTTTTATATTACACACTGGAAGCCTTTGAGAATTCCTGCGTAAACGGAGTCTCCGTAGCAGTATCCAAAGACTGGATGCAGTATGTGGTTTCAGACATTGTGGATAAGTTCCGTTTGAACAAAGTGATCCGTGTCTGTGAGGGCGGAGCAGAGCGTCATGTATCGGTCTTTCATGCGCTGGATGATCTGTCTGATATTGCCAAAGCAGAAGATATTGTTCTGATCCAGGATGGCGCGCGTCCGTTTGTAACGGCCCAGCTGATTGAAAAGATTGCAAGCGGCGTAGAAGAGTTTGGTGCTGCCATTGCGGCTGTTCCGGTAAAGGATACAATCAAGATCTCCGATGCAGATGGCTTTGTAAAGGAGACAACAGTACGGGCTAACACCTGGCAGATCCAGACGCCTCAGGGTTTTTATTATGGAGAAATCCTGGAAGCATACCGGAGATTGTTTGCAGATGCCGGCAGGGAAAATGTGATGATCACAGACGATGCCATGGTCTATGAACGCGCATTTCCGAAGAAAAAAGTGAAGCTGATCGAAGCCTTTTATGAGAACATCAAAATCACAACTGTAGAGGATTTGGAAGTTGCAAAAGCAAGGCTTTGATGATAGAATACAACGTGCGTCTAGAGACGTGGACATACTTGGAGGAGTATCGAAGTGGTCATAACGAGGCGGTCTTGAAAACCGTTTGTCCGCAAGGGCACGGGGGTTCGAATCCCTCCTCCTCCGTTCCAACAAGAAAGGTGCCTGTGGCACCTTTTTTGTTGGAATAGAGTTCAAAGGAGGGATTCGAACAAGGAGCAAAGCGAGCGCGGGAGCGCGAAACGTGCGACGAGGCCTGAAAGGCGGCAAAGCCGCCGGTGGGAATCCCTCCTCCTCCGTTTAAAGGACAGAAAAACAAAGATTTGTCGGGTTTTGTATTTGGTTTTTGTACACGATAGTGCTACCATTAAAAAAAGATAGACTTGACAAAAGGGATAAAAGCTAATATTGGTATCGAAAAACAACTTTGGGATGAATAATTTACTATTACTATGGATGAGAATAGTCCTTGAATAGTGGAGGATATTAGGACAATGAGTCAGGATTTAATAAAGAAGTACGTTCATTTGCCGGAAGAATATCCTGTATTGATGCAGCAAACCCATAAGATCATTAAAGATAAGAAGATGGTGAATGAGAGAATCAACATTAATGAAAACCTGATTCACTATGTGCAGGATACAGCGCTGTTGATCTCGGAAATTGATGGATCTTTGGAAGGGAAAGAAGGACTTCCTTTTGATCACGTAATCTATCTGGATAAATCAGCACGCCCGGTTTCTTGGCTGGTTAATCTGTTCTGGGATGATTTTGCGAGCAGTAATTTGGATGGAACGAAAAGAAAACGGCCAAAGCACTCTTATATTAATATCGACAGGGCGCCATGGTTCAGAAATGTCGGGATTGCAGTGAATGACGATGGCAGGCAAAAGGAAAACGGGGAATTAGCAACATATACGGACTTTATACATAATATTGCAAACCTAAAAGAAAGACACTTGGCCGAAATCAGAGCACTTTACATAGAGGGGGGAATCGAAACTGAAGATGTAAAAACCGTGATGCAGAGTCCAACGATACTTGACGGAAAGAATGTACTGATTGTGGACGAAGTGTCACGGACAGGATCCACTTTAAATATTGCGGAACACTTGTTCCGGCTCGCTTTTCCGGATATGGCCTGTATTAAAGGTGCGTATTTCTGGCATCCGATGGAACCGATGATAAAAGTAGGAACTGAAACAGTTATAACAAGTCTCCCAGTATGGTATGACCCAAGTACACTGACTGGACGCGGAATTGGAGGACTGGATCCCGTCTATTACCGACAAAGATATGAATATTATCTTGGAATGCAGGATACAATTTCTAATTTAGATATCAAAAAAATGAGGACACAGGCATTTTCTTCATCCGTATTCAGTGCACCTTTGCTGCATGATGACGGAACTGTCATGTCGCTGGACGAAGAAAAAGTGACTCGTAGATTATGCAGGGATCTAAAAAAGCTTCATGCAGATTATCAGGAAGGGCACTTGTTTTTCCTGCCACCTTCTGATTGGAGAATGACCAAGCGAGAGCTGTATTTATCATCTCTTAAAAGTCAGGGGGTCAAACTCTTGCCGGCAGGAGCATCTGCAGAAGAACAAAATTCAATCAAACGAGACCCGCTGTTCTTTTTGAATTTTATAGAAACATTGAAAAATAGTTGAATAGATAAGGATTTTGAAATTAGAAAATGAAAGAAAATAATAAGATCAACACTGCAATCATGGATTTTGCCTTGAGAGGATCATATGATGACGCCATGCCGGTTGAAATCTACTGGAATGCAGCGGATCACTTCCTCGCAGCGTACATGGTGGATCTGGACCATACTATCTATGATTACCGCCTGTTCTATTTCTGGGAGGAAGCAGATTATGATAAAAAAATAGTCCTGTCGCCTGTTTATGGAGAGGTAGATGATAATGAAATCTGTATTTATGACTGCTCAGAGGATCGAATTGAGAACAGCAGTACGGTCAGGCACTGCGCGGATGGATCTTGGTTTGAGGAGTTTCAGAAGATATGTCTTTAAAATGGTCGGATAAAAAAGCAGCATAATCCGCCGATGATTAGAAACAGGATGCCATATTTTACAACCGCTCCTATCAGCCTGTTTTCCTTCCCGGAGAGTCCTGCTGCAGCAGCGCCAATCGCAGCATTCGAAGGGGCAAGCATCTTTCCGATCCCTGCACCGAGAGAATTGGCGGAAGCCAACCAAGCTGGATTGATCCTGAGAGCCTCACCCGCTGATGCCTGCATTGGACCAAATAATACACTCGTAGATGTTCCGCTGCCAGTAACAAAGCCTCCGATGGCCCCGATCACCGGAGAAAGCAGCGGGAAATAACTTGCAGTCGCAGCAACCATTGCTGTTGCCACATCGATCGTCATTCCGCTGTACTGCATGATCTTTGCAGTCGCAAACACAGAGCAGATCGTAATATACGTCTTGTAATTATTCTTTACGACAGACCCAAAGACCTTCAAAATTTCAGAAAGTTTTTCGCGCTGGACGAGGCCTCCGATCACTGCACTGATAAAGATCAGTACGCCAGGCGTATTGATCCAGGTAAAAGTAGTCTGGCTGTCCGGATTGCCTGTATAAATGTGGAAAGAAGATTTCACAGAGGCAAGCGGTTCATTGATGAAAGGCACCAGCTTGGAAGTGATCAGAAGCATGACAGTGATCAGAATAAAAGGAAACCATGCGCGTATCCCCTCGGACACGGATATGGATTCCGTATTCTGAGAGGCTTCCGATATCCTGTATTGTTCCGGCACAGGTTTATTTTTTCTTTTCATTACGGCCAGCACTGTCACAACCATGCTCACCACAGAACTGATGATATCCGGAAGCTGTGGTCCGATAAAGAAAGCGATCAGGAAGTAAGGGATCACCATGGAAAGTGAAGATATCAGAACGATGTGCCAGATCCCTTTCAGTGCTTTCAGGCCTTTCCCGATAATGCAGACCATAATGAAAGGAGTGATAAACATAATGATCACAGAGATCAGCGCGGTTCCGGAAGAAAGGAGGAGTTCAGGGATCTCTGTTATGGAAGAAAGTGTTACGGTCGGAACTCCGACGCTGCCAAAAGAAGTTGGAGTGACATTGACGACAAGAAGGGCGGCAACGGTAGTAAATGGATCGAACCCCATTGCAATGAGGATGCCGGCAGGGATTGCGACCGCGGTTCCGAATCCAGCCATGCCTTCCATAAAGCATCCGAATCCCCATCCGATGATCAGCGCGATGATTCTTTTATCCATCGAAACGCCGCTCAGCATGATCCGGATCTTTGTCATGGCTCCGGTTTTCTGCATTAAGTTGTAAGTGAAGAGTGCTGCGATGATGACAATGAGGATCGGCCATATCGCAGACAGTATGCCGTCCAAGGCGCTTGTGGCGGTATCTGCTATTGCCATGCGTTTGTGAAAAATGGCGACCCCTGCAGCCAGCACGATAGAAATAGGGCAGGCAATATATCCGGGCATTTTTATGACGCAGAGTGCGATAATTAGCCAGATAATAGGGATCAGAGCAAGTATAAATGACAGCAGCATTTCGTTTGGAGCCTCCTGACAGCGCAGATAATATTAGTGAGGGTCTTTGTTTTCTGTATAGAGCGTGCCAAGCAGCTGGAACAGCAGGATAGAAAAATGCCGTTCCATATATGCGATCACTTTTTCTTTGTCTCTTTCTTTGATTGCAGCGACGATCTGCTTGTGGATATCCATCAATTCTCTGTATGCCGGGGTTTCAAATCCGATTGCTCTCCAGAAGTGCACCAGATAACCTTTCAGAGTATAGGTCTGAAGTCTCCACCATTCGAAGAAATGTCCTTCATTGATGATCGCAAAAAGTTGTTTATGGAAAGCGGAATCATAGATTGCACATTCCTGAAGATCACAGGAATTAACAAGCTGATTGACTGAATCTTCCAGCACCTGAATATCTACATCGGTAGCCTGATCGATGACTCTCTGGGAAACTTCACATTCATAGATCAGTCTCCAGTAGAAATTCTGAAGGACGTCATCCTTTTTGATATATTCCATAAGGTAGCTTACGAACCCATTCTCATAAGATCGTGCCTCTTCCTCAGAAATAACGATGCTCCGTTCTTGGTTGTTCTGCATGTTCCATTCATTATAAGGTGTACGTCCCGGCATTTTTATTTCCTCCTAAACTGCTCAGAATATTCTGATACTATATCCGTATTTTTGATCACGGTGTTCATATATTCCATGATCATATCACGCGGAGCTCTGTTCCTTTCGTCGTTTATTCGGCGGATATAATTATATGTTTCGATCACTAAGGAATATATTTTCATATCATAATCAATCAGTTCCACGATAATCCCGCTTTCGAAAACTGCTTCCCAGTTTGGCACATATATTTCACCCGAAACAATCGCGCCTTTTTCCAGGAAATGTTTCAGATCTTCTGAAATCTCTTTCAATTCATCCGTGATACTGGTCAATACTAACTGAATCTTTTTTTTCGCATCTTTTTTCTCGGTCTGTTTCTGTAAAAGGACCGCCAGGAAAAAACCGACAAAGGCTCCAATCACCCCGTTGACCAGATCAAGTAGAAATTGAGATAGTCCTGAACTCATTTTAACTTACCTTTTCCTCACCGTGGATCATTCAAAGTCAAATAATTCAATTGCTTCGTTATATATTGGAGCAAGGCGTTCCGCGATAGAGAAGAATGGTTCAGAATCTGAGATATTGAATTTTTCAGCGAGGTCTTTCAGATAAGCAGATTCTTTGATATCAAGATTTAAGTCACTGTACATAAAAATGCATAACTCGAGGAATATGGACTGGAGCGTTGCAGGTAAACTTGATTTTGTCAGAATCTCAACTGCCTTTTCGACGTCATATTTGCTGTCTATAGAACTGATTCCCAGTTCGATCCTGTACCTGATATAAGATACTATTTCCTCAGGAGCGATGATCTGGCTGTCTGTTTCTCCTGCAGCCAGAAGCAGTGCGCAGAAACAGGATTTCTCTTTATCGTTCAAACTGCTAAGTAACATGGATTTATCCCCCTTTTTCCAGTCATAAACATTAAAAATAGTATAGCATGGCAATTTTAATAACTCAAGGAATCGTTTTCTGGTATTGATGTGGTTTGGGGTTGAAAAAGAGAGTCGAATGATTTCAATAGTTTTTAGAATGTGATGATGTTGGATATAACCTTTTTCAAGTAATATCTGCTATGTTCTTATCCTCGCTTCATAAGGTATCTGTTTCCATCATCTCTGTAAATCTTATATCCAAGCCTTTCGTATAAACGAAACGCTGAAGTATTAGTTTTTTCCACATGAAAAAGAATATCCGCGAGCCCAATTTCTTTTGCATAGGTTTCAGCCTTGTGTATCAAAGAAGTCCCGATTCCCTGACCACGATATTTCTCAGTAACTGACATGTCATCCAGATAGACATAATCCACGTCTTCCCGATGAACTTCCACTGCCAGATAGGCAAGAACCTCATTATCTTCAGCCACAAAAATAATATCCTCTCCATTTGTCCAGTATCTGTCGAGATACCCAGGATCATAACCCTGGACATCTTCTGTGTGATAGATGGTCTGAAGCATTTCTATAAATAATTCACGAATTCTATGCTCATCTTCCTGAACAGCTTTTCTAATACTGTATTTCATAATAACCACTCCGGAATTTATACTATTGTATACCCTTCCGATGCCAGGACCTTTAATGCCCTGTCAAAGTTTTCTTCCTTCACAAGAATATAATCTGTGTTGTATGTGGAAACTGCAAAGATTCCTATTTTATGATCAGCAAGAATACCCGACAGTTTTGACAAAATCCCGACTAAAGAAAGATCCAGCGTCCCCTGTATACGAAAGCCTTTCCAGCCATCATCCCGTTCAACAGTCTCAACTGGAGTATCTTCTGTTTTGCAAACAAGAGAAATTTCTTCATCCGTTTTCCCAATAAAATAGAATTCAGATGTTATGTCTATATCTGATACATTTCGAACTTTGCAAACAGTCAGATTATGTTCTATCTTTTTCAGTTCCATTTGACCTGTTTTCCTTATTTATGCTTTTCTAACCGCAGAAGACCCTCTTCATCAGGCGTATGGATCCCATTCTTGTAAGTGTATCCCAATTTTAAATAAAAAGGAGTGGCGGTGATCGAGGCAGGCACTTCAATTCTTTTTGCACGAAGAAAAAGTTCGTCTTTTTCCAGGGTTTCCATGATCATCCTTCCGATCCCTTCTCCCTGAAACTCTGGCAAAACAAAGATATTGAAAAAACAGCTTTCGTCCATCTTATCCCAGTAAGGCCCTATAGCTCCGCAGCCAATCATTCTTTCCTCATCGCACACGACATAAAAATGAGTCCCTTCCGCACGTTGAAGGATGTCATCAGGCTGCATTCTTAAAATAAGGTTTTCGATGTATTCCTTTGAATAATCTTTGATGTTGACTTCTCTGAGAGTATTAATAATTAAAGCAGAAACCTTATCTGCATCTTCTGGTTTGAACCTTCTGATGATCATATCACTTTTAATTCTCCAGTTCCTGTTTTGCGATCACGTCATCTGACTGGCGGATATATTTTACCCATTTACCGCTCTTTAAACGGAAGAGGCACCAGATGCATTTCACGATCTGGTCAATCTTCAACATAAAGAAGACCCAGAATGCAGGCCAATGCCAGACCAGTCCGGCCAGAGCTCCAAGAGGAATGGAAAGGATCCAGAGAAACAGAATGTCTCCGGCCATAAGAAATCTGGTATCTCCACCTGCACGCAGCACTCCCTTGGTCAGGATGGAATTCATGATCTGGAAAATGATCAGAATAGAAATAGCGATCAGCATCTGATTAGCAATTTCTTTTGCTTCTGCAGAAATGTTGTAATAGTTGACTACCGGTCCCCGGATCGCAAATATAACAATGCCTGCAAAAAGCCCTATGATAATACCGATGATCACAAAAGTATAAGCGTCAAATTTTGCTTTTTCCACTTCACCGCGGCCGAGGGTCTGTCCCGTAATGATCCCGCTTGAGTTTGCCACTGCCTGCCCAAAAATGGTAGCCAGCTGAAGGATGACCGCAGACACGGAGTTTGCAGCAACAAAGGTGCTTCCAATATGTCCCATTACAATAGCCAAAGCATTATTGCCAAAAGTCAGAAGAGTATCGCTGACAAGGACAGGGAAGCTGACCTTGATATACTCCTTTACCAGCCCCTTAACGTGCATAAAAAGATTTTTGATCCGGTATCCGATCCGTTTATCGATAAAGAAGAAATAACCCGCGATGATCAGAAACTCACAGGCTCTGGCAATTGAAGTACCAAGAGCGGCACCTGCAATCTCCATGCGAGGGGCTCCGAGTTTTCCGAAGATAAACATCCAGTTAAAGAAAATGTTGGTAAAGAAAGCTATGATTGCAGAAACCAGAGGTACCTTCACAAGATTGACACTGCGGAGAACCGTTGTCAGAGGTGTTGTAAAGGCAGTCATGAGAAAGGTCGGCAGGATCCACTGCAGATAGGTGACGCCATATCTGACTACAGTTTCTTCCTGCGTGTAAATGCGCATGATAGTGAATGGGATGATCGCTGTTATCACGGTAAACAACAGACAGAGCAAAATCGCTGCCCGCAGCATGATCGTGACCGTCTGTTTCAGGGAATGGTTATCACCCATTCCATAATACCTTGCGGTCATAACGCTCGTGCCCATGCCTAGTCCCATGCACATGACCATGGCGAGAGAAAAATAATTGCCT
>JAGCAK010000022.1 GCA_017652745.1 Lachnospiraceae bacterium | reverse complement strand
TTTGCCATTGTTGGTCATAAACGGATCAATGGGAGTATGACCAAAATCGGGGCTTTGCCATTGTTGGTCATAAACGGATCAATGGGAGTATGACCAAGATCGGGGCTTTGCCATTGTTGGTCATAAACGGATCAATGGAAATATGACCAAAGCGCACCTTTTACGATCCTTGGTCATAATGGCGGCGTTTCTTTTATGACCAGGATGGCGTTTTTATCTTTCCTGGTCATAATCAAAGCATTTATCCGGGCGGAAACCCGGGAAGGGCATAAAAAATACACCCAAGCGGAGTCGAACCGCTATTTCAGGCTCCGGAGGCCTGCGCTCTATCCATTGAGCTATGGGTGTATGCGGGTGTTTGCAGCCCGATAACGCATGCGCTATGGGGTGTACTGTGGCATTATAGCATAAGGATTCGCGATTTACAAAAGAATATTGGGGAATTTTTACCAAAGCTTTTTTCTTGTATTGGAATTAGTACAATGGTATAATTTTTCCGTCTATGCACAAAAGGAATTGTATTTTTATTTATACATTATCAGGAGGAACTTTTCTATGGCCAGAAAAATGAAAACTATGGATGGAAATACGGCGGCAGCTCATGTTTCCTACGCGTATTCTGACGTCGCAGCTATCTATCCGATCACTCCATCTTCCGTTATGGCTGAGCTTGCTGACAAGTGGGCTACAGAGGGGCTGAAAAATATCTTCGGAAGAGAAGTGGCTGTAACTGAAATGCAGTCCGAAGCGGGCGCAGCAGGTGCTGTCCACGGGTCATTGGCAGCAGGCGCGCTGACTACAACATTTACCGCTTCCCAGGGATTGCTTTTGATGATCCCAAACATGTACAAGATCGCCGGTGAGCATCTGCCGGCAGTCATCGATGTATCCGCACGTGCCATCGCATCACATGCACTGTCTATCTTCGGTGATCATTCCGATATCTATGCATGCCGTCAGACCGGTTTTGCATTTCTTTGCGCAAGCAGCGTACAGGAGGTCATGGACCTGACCCCGGTCGCACACTGCAGCGCCATTAAAGGAAGAGTTCCATTTGTTAATTTCTTTGACGGATTCCGTACCTCTCATGAGATCCAGAAAATTGAAGTCTGGGATTATGAAGACCTGGCTGAGCTGGTTGACTGGAAAGCCATTGAAGAGTTCAAGGCTACGTCCATGAACCCGGAGCGCGGCAGCCAGTGGGGCAGCGCACAGAATCCGGACATCTTCTTCCAGGTCCGTGAAGCAAGCAATCAGTCTTATGATGACCTTCCGGCAGTCGTGGAAGACTACATGAATAAGATCAACGAAAAGATCGGAACAGACTATAAACTGTTCAATTACTATGGAGCAGAGGATGCTGAGCACGTGATCATCGCGATGGGTTCTGTCTGCGAGACCATTGAAGAAACGATTGACTTCCTGAACGCACAGGGCGGCAAATTTGGTGTCGTCAAAGTTCGTCTGTACAGACCGTTCTCCGCTAAACATCTGGTCGATGTCATTCCGGAGACCGTAAAACAGATCAGCGTTCTGGACAGAACAAAAGAGCCTGGCAGCCTGGGCGAGCCATTATACCTGGATGTCGTTGCTGCTTTAAGAGGATCCAAGTTCCACAACACCCCGATCTTCTCCGGCCGCTACGGACTGGGTTCCAAGAACACCAGCGCTGCACAGATCATCGCCGTCTTTAAGAATACAGAAAAGAGCGAGTTCACCATTGGTATCACCGACGATGTCACAAACCTGTCTCTGGACAGCTCCTATAATCCGGTCACTGTTCCGGAGTCTATCATCAACTGCAAGTTCTGGGGACTGGGAGCAGACGGTACCGTTGGTGCTAACAAGAACTCCATCAAGATCATTGGCGATAACACCGATCAGTACGTACAGGCATACTTTGATTATGACTCCAAGAAATCCGGTGGTGTAACGGTCTCTCATCTGCGTTTTGGCAAGACGAAGATCAAATCCACCTATCTGATTGACAAAGCGGACTTTGTGGCATGCCACAATTCCTCTTATATCCGCAAATACAACATGGTTCAGGATCTGAAAGACGGCGGAACATTCCTGCTGAACTGCCCATGGGATGAAAAAGAACTGGGCGAGAACCTTCCTGGCCAGGCAAAGAGATATATTGCAGAGCACAACATCAACCTTTACACCATCGACGGCATTAAGATCGGTAAAGAGATCGGTCTGGGCGGAAGGATCAACACCGTTCTGCAGTCCGCATTCTTCAAGCTGGCTAACATCATTCCGGAAGAAGAAGCAATCCGTCTGATGAAGGAAGCTGCTAAGAAGACATACGGCCGTAAAGGCGAGGATGTCGTCAACATGAACTACGCTGCTATTGATGCAGGCGCAAAGAATGTTGTTAAGGTTGAGGTCCCTGCTGACTGGAAAGATGCAAAAGATGAAGACCTTGGCGTGACATTCACTGAGGGCAGAAAAGAAGTGCTTGACTTTGTCAACACTATCCAGAAGAAAGTTTCCGCACAGGAAGGAAATACCATTCCTGTTTCCGCATTTAAGGATTATGCAGCTGGCTATACACCAAGCGGTGCTGCTGCTTACGAGAAGAGAGGCATTGCTGTGGATGTTCCTTGCTGGAACGCTGATAACTGTATCCAGTGTAACCAGTGCGCATATGTCTGTCCGCATGCAGCAATCCGTCCTGTCATCTTGACAGAAGAAGAGCTGAAAGCTGCTCCGGAAGGCATGAAAGCAAAAGATGCAACCGGTCTGCCGGGATTGAAATTTGCGATGACGATCTCTGTCTTAGACTGCACGGGCTGCGGTTCCTGTACCAATGTCTGCCCGGGCAACAACAAGGCTGAGACCCTTAAGCTGCAGCCGCTGGAGAGCCAGATGAGCGAGCAGGATGTCTTTGCTTACGGCCTGACGATCGATGAGAAACCGGAAGTTGCAGAGAAGTTCAAACCATTCTCTGTTAAGGGAAGCCAGTTCCGTCAGCCATTACTGGAGTTCTCCGGTGCATGCGCAGGCTGCGGCGAGACCCCTTATGCAAAATTAATGACACAGCTGTTTGGTGACAGAGCTTACATTGCAAATGCAACCGGATGTTCCTCTATCTGGGGCAACTCCTCACCGTCCACTCCTTACACCGTAAACAAGAAGGGACAGGGGCCGGCTTGGAACAACTCCCTGTTCGAGGATGCTGCTGAGTTTGGTTATGGTATGGTCCTTGCAAACAATGCGATCCGCGGTGCTCTGAAAGAGAAAGTGGAGCATATCGCTGAAAACGGAAAGACAGAGAATGTTGTAGCAGCTGCAAAAGAATGGCTTGATACTTTCTCCAACGGTGCTGCAAACGGTCCTGCAACGGAAAAACTGATCGCAGCTCTGGAAGGCACCGGCTGCAAGAGCAAAAACGTGCAGGCAATCCTGCAGCAGAAAGAATACCTCTCCAAGAAATCCCAGTGGGTATTCGGCGGAGACGGATGGGCATATGATATCGGCTTTGGCGGTCTGGATCATGTCATCGCCAGCGGAAAAGATATCAACATCCTGGTATTCGATACCGAGGTTTATTCCAATACAGGCGGCCAGTCCTCCAAATCCACCCCGACCGGTGCAACGGCTCAGTTCGCAGCAGGCGGTAAGGATGTGAAGAAGAAAGACCTGGCACAGATCGCTATGAGCTATGGTTATGTCTATGTCGCACAGATCGCTATGGGTGCTGATATGAATCAGTGCGTGAAGGCATTTGCTGAGGCAGAAAGCTATGAAGGCCCATCTCTGATCATTGCTTACGCTCCATGTATCAACCATGGTATCAAGGGCGGCATGAGCACTGCTCAGGCAGAAGAGAAAAAGGCTGTTACCAGCGGATACTGGAACCTGCTCCGTTACGATCCGAGACTGAAAGAAGAAGGCAAGAACCCGTTCATGCTGGATTCCAAAGAAGCTTCTACCAACTATGTAGACTTCCTGCATAACGAGGTTCGTTATACGGCTCTGGAGCTTCAGAATCCGGAGAGAGCAAAAGAGTTATTTGCTAAATCCGAGGCAGAAGCTAAAGATCGTTACGAGTACCTGAAGAAGCTGGCAAGCATGGAATAATTTCCTGAGGGAATAAGTCCTGTTTGTTAAACAAAAATTCACAATTTCGGTTATAATTATAAATTGACCCGGGTGCCTGGCTGCACAAGTCAGGCACCTTTGTGTATTCCCCAGCCCGAAGGGCAAGGGAGCCAATCTATTTGAATAAGGGCAGAAGCATTGGAAAACACAGAAGAGATCATTGAAGAGAATACAGAAGAAATAACCGAAGAAGTCGCAGAAGAGGCTGAAGAAAAGAAAAAGGGCTTTTTCCGGAAAATCTGGAACGGGATCAAAAAAGGCTATTCTTACTTTAACACTTTTTTCAGCACCCGGAGTAATCTCTACACCGGGCTTACTGTTGTATTATTACCGCTTGCACTGACACTGGCTGTGGAAATGATCTCCCGCGGATCGTTCCTGGCAGGATTTCAATTTCTGTTCCAACATCCGGTGGCTTTCCTTGTTAATGGTCTGATCATCGCCTGCACCGTTCTGATTGCCCTGCTGTTCAGAAGGCGGGTGTTTGTCTATCTGATCGTATCCGCTTTCTGGATCACGATGGGGTGTATGAACCGAAGTCTTTTAAATCACAGGGTGACCCCTTTTAACGCAACGGACATCTTTATGGTGAAGACAGGCCTTAGGATCGCGGATAAATATGTCAGTCCGGTCACCATCGTTACCACCATCGTAGTTGCTGTTCTTGGTCTGGCTTTTCTGGTTATTGTCTTTTTAAAAGGACCAAAGATCAAAGAAGAGATACGCCGGATAAGGAATGCTGTTGTGATCGCAGGAACGGTCGCTGTAACGCTGATCGTCTTAAGTATTGCCCTGGATACTAATCAGATTGCGCGGACGTTCAATAATCTGCCTAATGCCTATAAGGCATATGGCTTTACCTATTGTTTTCTGAATTCCGTTTTTGACAATGGTGTCCACAGGCCGAGCAATTATTCAGATCAGGAGATCGTAGGTCTGATCGATGACACTAAAAATAAAGAGACTCAGCTGGATGAGCCGCTGGAAAATATGCCGAACATCATTATGGTGCAGCTGGAGTCATTCTTTGATATTACCCGTATGGACAATCTTTCTTTCTCCAGGGACCCGATCCCGTATTTCAGGGAACTGATGGAGACGTGCAACAGCGGCTATCTGGATGTGCCTTCTATTGGTGCCGGCACATCCAATACTGAGTTTGAAGTTCTGACCGGAATGAATCTGGATAATTTCGGATCCGGTGAGATCCCGTATA
>JAGCAK010000003.1 GCA_017652745.1 Lachnospiraceae bacterium | reverse complement strand
TTCATATTGCAGAAACAGAAAGCGGAAAAGTGCGCGGCATCACATCAGGAGATACATACATCATTGCTTTTAAGGGGATTCCTTTTGCAGCACCGGCAACCGGGGAAAATCGCTGGCGGATACCGCAGCCTGTAGAAAAATGGGAAGGGATACGCAACTGTTTTGAATTTGGACCGGCAGGTATGCAGGATGTTTACAGCGGAACCGGATTCTATGACCGGGAGTGGCATAATGACCCGGAAATGCCTATGTCGGAAGACTGTCTGCAGCTGAATATCTGGACACCGGCCAAAACACCGCAAGATTGTCTGCCTGTTATGGTGTGGATCTATGGTGGAGGACTGCAGGGAGGACATCCGGCTGAAATGGAATTTGACGGTGAACGGATCGCACGAAGAGGCGTTGTGATCGTATCCGTCAACTATCGGACAAACGTTTTTGGCTTTCTGGCACATCCGGAGATCACTGCAGAAAATGGCGGCAAACACTGTACCAATTTTGCACTGTTCGATCAGAAGGCAGGAATCGACTGGGTCTATCGCAACATTGCTGCTTTTGGAGGTGATCCGGAGAATATCACGATCTTTGGACAATCTGCGGGAGGCCGCAGTGTCTTATGCCAGATCGCATCGCCATTGAATGCGGACGGATGCATCAAACGGGCGATCAGCCAAAGCAGTGCCGGCATCAATTTTGCAATTGGCGGACATGGGGCAGATCACTTGACGTTAAAAGAAGCAGAAGAGCAGGGTGAACGTTTCTTCCGTGAATATCTAGGTGTGGAAACATTGGAAGAAGCGCGGAAACTGGACGCTGCTTTTGTGAGAGATAAAGGTGCAGAGTTCCGGAACAGCCGTCAGGGTCAGTGGCAGTTTGTTGTGGATGGCGATTTCCTTCCGGATCAGCCAAACACCCTGCTATTGGAAAACCGACGTCTGCAGATTCCGATCATGGCAGGCTATACAACAGGGGAATTCTTCGATGTCATCTCCGCAAAAAGCCTGGAAGAGTTTGAAAAGAAAGCCAGGATCCTGTACGGAGAGTATGCGGATGAATTCCTGCAGCTCTGCGAATTTGAATCCGGGGATCTGGATAGAATTCTTGCCCTTTCCAAAGTAAATGGTTCCCCTTTCGGATCCAAACTCCTGGTCATGCGCGCTGCGGATGCAGGTCTTCCAGCCTGGTATTATGAGTTTGATCCGGAAATCCCGGGCGAAGATCATCCGGGCGTTTTCCATTCGTCTGACCTCTGGTTCGTGTTTGAGACCCTCGGAAAATGCTGGAGGCCATTTGTAGGCAAGCATTATGACCTTGCAAGAAAAGTATGTAACTATTGGACCAACTTCGCGAAATGCGGAGATCCTAACGGAAACGACGCGGACGGAACTCCGATGCCGGTATGGGAGCCATTTACGGGCGATGATTCCCGCCCGATCGTATTTGGCGATACTGTGCATATGTCCGATAAAGAATTGACTCCATGTGTAAAAGGGATGTACCGTCTGGCAGCAGACAAATTATGGAGGAAAAAAGATGAGAATTGATGTGCAATGCCATATCTTCCCGAAGATCATTCAGGAATATATGCTGGACAACCCGTATCCGAAATGTATCCGGACAAATGACGCACTCATCTGTGATTTCGGGTCGCAGATCCTGGCTTTGGCGGATGATAAATATGATCCGGCCAGTGTTTTAAAATCGATGGATGAAGGACAGGTGGATATCGCCCTGATCAGCCCGAACATTCCGGATCCCGGGTTCCTTCCGCCGGAAAAAGCTGCTGAGCTTTGTGTAAAATTGAATGAAGAAACAATGAATATTGTTTCTGGCAGTAATGGCCGCTTTTTCGGGATCGGTCTTCTTCCATGGCACAATCCGGCAGAAGCAGTAAAGGAAGTGTCACATGTAAAAACACTGGGAATGAAAGGCGTGATGCTGTTTTCCCGTAACGGAGATCTGCAGGTGGATGATAAGCAGTTAGAGCCTGTTTATGATGCAGTTGAAGCAGCAGGCCTTCCAGTTCTGATCCATCCGACCGTTCCGATGTGGGCTGACTCTATTGGGGATTACGGTATGGTAGCGGCAAACTCTTTTGTGATCGATACAGCATTTGCGTTCCTCCGTCTTGTATACGGCGGGATCATGGACCGGCATCCGCAGATGAAAGTCGTGATGCCGCATGCAGGAGGTGTCCTGCCGTTTTTAGATGGCCGGCTGGCACCTGCCAGGGCTGAGATTCCGGCAGGCGAGGCCAGGAATGTCAAAGAGGTAATGTTTGGCGATCAGGCCTGGTTCGACCTGGCAAATCATTCGCCAAATATCCTGGGATATTTTAAAAACTATCTCGGATTATCGCGGGCGATGTATGCGACAGATTATCCATTCGCGTCCCACGCAATGGCGACTGCGCTGCAGGACCGTATGGGATTTACTCCGGAGGAGCTGGAAGACATTAACTGGAAAAATGCGAATCGGCTGTTTGATCTTGGGCTTTGAAATGGTCGTGATTTGCCATATGAATGACCTCAGCCGAAATAATAATCGACACTCGCATTGACGAATGATGAAAAACATAATAGCATATCCTATATATAATATATGTGTTTCGAACATCTTAGATAAGCTTTAGTCTGAAATACTCGTCGTCTTTTTAAAAATCGGAGGATAATATGAGCGATACTAATACGGTAGCCCCGGAGCAGCCGCAGTACACTAAGCTGCGCATCGGCTTAATGCTTGGTGCGGTCATTATGCTGTTGCTTATTAAAGGCTTTGGTAATTATAAATTTGTCCCGATGCAGACTCTCATCATGGAATTTTACAATGTAGGAGAGAGCGCATATGGATATCTGAATACAGCGTCCGGCTGGGTCACGACGATCTGCGTTATCCCGTTTGCGTTCATCGTCCGGAAGATCCGCTGCAACTGGAGCATTATCATAGGGATGGGTGTAGCTGCGGCTGGCATCTTTGTGCAGTCCGTTGCAGGTTCTTTTGCGATGCTGGTCATTGGCCGTGTGATCGAAGGAACAGGAACAGGATTTGCGAATCTTGTCACAGCGGCGTTGATCCTGAACCTTGTGGACCGGCGACATGTTGCTTTCTGGAGCAGCATGATGACCATGGTCGGTGTGCTGCCACAGATCATTATGGCAAAAGGCGGTACGGCGCTGATCTATAATTCCGGAATGCATTTCCAGACGCTTTTTAGGATCATCGTTTTTATTTATATTGGTGCGGTCGCCTTATGGCTGATTCTGGTTCCGTTTTCTCTGCGTATTACCGGAGTTGGCAGCAGTCAGAAACCGACCAGGGAGCAGACGATCCGAGTGATCAAAAACAAATCAAACTGGCTTGTCGCATTGGCAAACTGGTTCTTCACACTGGCTGCGATCACCTTTACATCTTATATCATCCGTTATCTGACTACTGTTAAGGGTATGGAGCAGAATCAGGCAGCCAACATTTACAGCTACGTAACGATCCTTGGTCTGTTTTCGATGATGGCCTTCGGCGTGATCTCAGATAAACTGCATACAAAAAGAAAGATTGCGATCATGTCCTACTTTGCCGGTGCCGGCGCGCTGGTGCTTCTGGCATTGATCCCTGCAAGCCTCATCTGGATCTACATCATTTACTGGGGGACACTCCCACGATCCATCGCACCGATGGGACAGGCGTCTGCAACGGATGTGGCAGAACTTCCGGCCGATATACCGATCGTCAACTCTGTGAAGAATGTCATTAACCATGTCGGAACGATCGTCCTGGGAATCCTGATTGGTTATTCCATCCAGTATCTGGGATATACGGTTACGATCTTTTTCATGGCCGGCGGCATGGTCATCGGCGGAATACTTTGGATCTTTGCAAAGAGGATTCCTTAAGACTGCCAGGATGATTATGTAATACTGGAAAAGAATTATCTATTTTTGAATAAAAGACATACAATCAGGATACATTTTTAGGATAGGAAAGAATAATGAGTGAGGCAAATACAACGGAGGCAGGTACAGCTGCGGTTAATCCGGAGCAGCCGAAATATACAAAAAAGCAAGTAGGATTGATGATCTTTGCAATCTTCACCTGCATGATCCTGACCGGACTAAGCGGCTACAAACTCCTTCCGATGCAGACTGCCATTATGGAATATTTCCACATTGCGGAGAGTTCCTATGGCATACTGAACACGGCAGCCAGCTGGGTATCGATCTGCTGTGCCATCCCGATGGGATTTCTGGTCAGGAAACTGCGCTGCAACATTACGGTTATCATAGGCTATTTTGTTGCTATGAGCGGGATCTTCGT
>JAGCAK010000021.1 GCA_017652745.1 Lachnospiraceae bacterium | reverse complement strand
TGCCGGCACCAGCCTTGGAACGGATCCTCGTTATGGATGGTCCCGTGACTATCTGGGCAAGGTATGCGACATCATCCGCAGAATGATCAAAGAAGGGAAAGTGGATCCACAGAGAATCTATGTAACCGGTATGTCCATGGGCGGCGGCGGAACGATCCGTGCAATGTCCGTCGGTTCCGATTTATTTGCAGCCGCAGTCCCTGTCTGCCCGACCATGACGCCGGAAACGTTTTCAATCCTGAAATCCATCAAACGTCCGGTCTGGGTGACCAGCGCTTACATCGATCACACGCTGTATCGGCACAAATATCTGGTCGACGCTATCATGAGTGCTCGTGACAATGGCAACAACGATGCACATCTGACGCTGTTTTCGCCGGAAGACCTGGAAAAATATGATATTTCCATTACTCCGAACCTTCCATATCCGACTCTGTTTCGTCAGAATCACTGGAGCTGGGTTCCAACCTATAAGAACGAATACGGCATCATGTCCTGGCTTTTGAATCAGGTAAGAGAAGATAAATGATCCCTGCAGAATTACACGCCCATGTTTTCATGGATGGAATTGACTATCAGAAGAGTGCAGCTCGTTTCAAGGACGGCGTTGATCAAGACGCCGTCCGCTCTGCGCTGAAAGAATATCAGTCACGCGGAATCGCCTTGATCCGCGATGGTGGCGACCACTATGGCGCCTGCATTTATGCAAAGAGCATTGCGGAAGAATACGGCATCACCTATCTGATGCCTTCTTTTGCTATCTTTAAAGAAGGAAACTATGGAAAGATCGTAGGCCGCCCGTATCGGGACCTTGCAGAGTACCGTTCCCGTATTGCTGAGGCTGCGTCCTCCGGTGCTGATTTCATCAAGATCATGGTATCCGGCATTCTGGAATTTTCCCGCTTTGGTGTGGTATCGGAAACTGATTATTCCGATGAGCTTGTGAAAGAACTGGTCCATATTGCGCATGAAGAAGGATATGCTGTCATGGCGCATGCCAGCGGCACCGAATGTGTGCGGCGTGCAGCGCAGGCAGGTGTCGACTCGATTGAACACGGCTATTACATGGACGCTGAGACAATGGATATCATGAAAGAAAAAGGACTCATCTGGGTGCCGACCGCGGTGACCAGTGCCAATCTTTCCGGTACCGGCAGGTTTCCTGAAAAAATAGTTGAACAGATTGCAGAGACACACAAAGAAGCCATTGCGCTGGCAGCTGCAAAAGGTGTTCTGATTGGATGCGGAAGTGATGCGGGTGCCTTTTCTGTTTTGCATGGAAAAGGCTGCCTGCAGGAATATGCCCTGCTCTCTCCCCTTCTAGGGAAAGAGGCAGATGAAAAACTCCTGACTGCAGAACAAATGATCCGGCAGAAATTTGCCAGAAAGAATAATTAAAAAACGCCATCCGCCAGATTCTGACGGGTGGCATTTTTATTACTCTGGTTTATTTCTTTTCAGCTTTTCAAGCTTTCCATAATCCATGAAGGTTGCAGTATGCGTAAACTGCTTCCACTTCGTCCTTCTCACAGAGAGTGAAGACCATTGTTGGTCCCTTATTGACGTCCAGGTTTCGAAGCTGAATGCCATGGTTTGTCTGCAGGACCATCCAGGCAATGTGATGTTCTTCTGTCATCGGATGCTCTGTGCTTCCAACGGTTACATGGACTTTGTAATTCTCAACCGTATAGACCGGCACGTGTTTCTCAGCAGCCGCATCGGTAGTATTTGCGATCAGTTCTTCCATCGGCTCACCGCAGCAGTAAACATTACAAGGCTTATTCTCTACTTCCATGATGATCTGACCGCATTTTTTGCATTTATAGATCTTAACTTCCATACGCTCCTCCTTTTGAATCTTTCTTATTCAGAAACTTTCCCAACAATAATACAGGAATTCTGGCCTCCAAAGCCGAACGCATTGGACATTGCCGCACAGATTTCCACCTGTCTGTTTTCTCTAGTCACAATGTTCAGATCACACTCCTCATCCGGCTGCTCATATCCGGCATTTTCCGGGAGGAGACCCGTATTAACGGCCT
Source organism: Lachnospiraceae bacterium (assembly GCA_017652745.1). Classification (GTDB taxonomy): domain Bacteria; phylum Bacillota; class Clostridia; order Lachnospirales; family Lachnospiraceae; genus RGIG5612. The sequence goes on along the minus strand of JAGCAK010000021.1, from coordinate 8,927 downwards.
GCACACAAGCAATCACCTCTGTGATTCCACCTGCACCCATCATATGCCCGGTCGAGCCCTTTGTGGAAGAAACGAAAACATTATGATCACCAAATACCTGATGAATGGCTTTCGTCTCGGTGATGTCTCCCAAGTGAGTGGCGGTTCCGTGTGCATTAATATAACCGATATCGGTTGGAGAAAGATGTGCATCTGCCAATGCCAGCCGCATGACCGCTGCTGCACCTGCTCCGGATGGATCCGGAGACACCGGATTAAACGCATCGGTATTATTGGCACAGCCCAGAAGTTCTGCTACCGGTTTGCCTCCCCGTTTGGTCATAAACTCTTCGCTCTCTAATACCAGAGCTCCGCCGCCTTCTCCCAAAACGAACCCGTTTCTGCGAGCGTCGAACGGATAGCTTTCTCCGGTTTTGGAAAGAGCACCTGTTTTGATCAAACTCTGTACCAATGGAGGGCAAACAGCGGCTTCTCCAGCCATTACTACAACCGCATCTGCTATACCGGAACGAATTAACATAGAGGCAATCGTGGTTGCATCCCCTCCGGATGAACAAGCTGTTGTAACGGTCAGACTTGGTCCTTTGATCTTATGATTAATAGAAAACTGAGCTGCTGCAATATTGCCCATGGCTTTCGTCAGGAATTTCGGACCTGCCTGCTTGCCATTTTCCACCAACTGGGCATTGGTCTCACCAATCATGACAATACCAGCCAATGCCGTTCCCATTACAATACCGATCCGGTCACTTTCTGTATCCAGCCCGCTCTGTGCTACAGCCTCTTCCGCCGCAACATAAGCATACTGCATGTATGGTTCCAAATCCAGCGTCAGTTTGGTGGAAAGATATGCTTTCGGATCAAAGCCATCGACCAATGCCATCCGAAGACCCGGCTGTGTAAAAGAACCGATCGTTTCCTTTTCCACAATTCCGCATTTTCCTTCACTGATTCCCTGCCAGTAATCCGAAACCCCGATTCCGACCGGGGTAACCGCACCCATACCAGTTATATAGATTCTAGTTTTCTCCATGCTGTCCCCCTAAATTGTGCGGAATGCAAGGCTGGCATTATGTCCGCCAAACCCAAGGGATGTAGATACGGCCATATCCAGTTTCCGCTCTTTTGCTGTAAGAGGCGTATAATCCAGATCACATTCCGGATCCGGCTCCAGCAGGTTGATCGTCGGCGGAACAACACCATCTCTCAGTGCAAGGACAGAAATGATAGCTTCTGCTGCACCTGCTGCACCAAGCATATGACCCGTCATGGACTTGGTCGAGCTAATGCTGATCTTTCTGGCACGGTCTTCACCAAAAGCTTTCTTGACTGCGATCGTCTCTGCTTTATCATTCATCGGAGTACCGGTTCCGTGTGCGTTATAGTACACGTTGTCAGTATCCTTATTTGTTTCTTTCAATGCGTCTGCAATTGCTCTTGCACCGCCTTCTGCTTCCGGATGCGGAGCCGTCATATGATAAGCATCGCAGGTTACTCCATAGCCGGACAATTCAGCATAGATCTTAGCACCGCGTGCTTTTGCATGTTCATATTCCTCCAGGACCAGGACACCTGCACCCTCACCCATAACAAAACCAGATCTTCTTGCATCAAATGGAAGTGATGCTGCATTTGGATCTTCTGAAAAACTTAATGCCTGCATCGTGGAGAACCCTGCTGCTGCCAGAGCATTAACCGTTGCTTCAGAGCCGCCAGCGATCATAGCATCTGCATAACCATGACGGATCACACGCATTGCCTCTCCAATAGCATTAGAGCCGGAAGCACATGCTGTCACAGACGGGAGTGCAGCCCCTTTGCATTGATAACGCATAGCGATCATACCGGAAGCCATGTTGGCGATCATCATAGGAATAAAGAACGGAGATACCTTGCGCGGTCCTTTTTCCATCAGCTTTTTATGTTCATCCATAAAAGTCTGGATACCGCCGATACCGGTGCCGATATATACACCGATACGCTCGTCTCTTACTGTACCAATGATACCGCTCTCTTCAACAGCCTGCGTTGCTGCTGCAACAGCAAACTGTGTATAGATATCGCTGTGCAGGACATCCATTTTTTCCATGTATGCTCGCGGATCAAAGTCTTTTACTTCTGCAGCGACTTTCACTTTATAATCAGTCGTGTCAAACTTTGTGATTGGCGCGATCCCACAGCAGCCGTTTTTTACATTTTCCCAAAAAGTTGGTACATCATTTCCAAGCGGACTGACGATACCCATACCAGTAACTACAACTCGATTCATTGGAGCCTCCTCATTTCTATTGTCCTTTCAACGGACTGTCTTTATTTATTATGCTAATGGTCTTCCGATCTTTCGGAAATGCTGATATCTCTGTTCTAACAGTTCTTCCATTGTTAATGCAGATAATTCTCGCAGCTCTGACTCGATCTTATCGCGAAGCGAATAAAAAAATGCTTCCGTTCCGAGATTCTCTTCCGAGATCACTTCATCAATGATTCCATTTTCCAGCGAATCCTGCGCAGTCAGTTTCAATACATCCGCTGCTTCTTCTGCGCGTTTCGCATCTTTCCAGAGGATGCTGGCGCAGCCTTCCGGCGAGATCACAGAATAGATGGCATTTTCCATCATCCATACTTTATTAGCAACAGCCAGTGCCAGTGCACCGCCGCTTCCACCTTCTCCGATCACAAGAGAAATGATTGGTGTCTTTAACGTCATCATTTCCATCAGATTTTTTGCAATCGCTTCTCCCTGTCCGCGTTCTTCTGCACCAATGCCGCAATATGCGCCGGACGTATCCACAAAGCAGATGACCGGGCGATGGAATTTTTCAGCCTGTTTCATCAGACGCAGTGCCTTCCTGTATCCTTCCGGGTTTGGTGCGCCAAAGGAATGCAGGATACGGTCTTTTGTATTCTGCCCTTTTTCGATTCCGATCACAGTAACAGGCATGTCGCCAATTCTAGCAATTCCGCCTACGATCGCACGATCATCCGCAAAAGAACGGTCGCCATGCATCTCAATGAAATCCAGGAACATATTCCGGATATAATTAACAGCGGTCGGACGTTTATTATCTCTGGCGGTTCTTACTCTTTCATAAGCTGTAATACTCATAATTACTTTCCTTCCTTATGCATACGCAGGATCGCCGCGATGACTTTCTTCTGGCTTTGACGCGAAACAATAGCATCAATAAAGCCGTGCTCCATCATAAATTCTGCTGTCTGGAATCCCTTCGGAAGAGACTTTCTCGTTGTCTGCTCTATGACACGTGCGCCTGCAAAACCGACCGTTGCGCCTGGCTCTGAAAGGATAATGTCGCCTTCCATTGCGAAGCTGGCAGTCACGCCGCCAGTCGTTGGATCTGTCAGCACAGTAACATAAAGGAGACCTGCATCGCTATGCCGTTTCACTGCTCCGCTGGTCTTTGCCATCTGCATGAGAGAAAAAAGTCCCTCCTGCATGCGAGCCCCGCCGGAAACCGTATAGCCGATCACTGGCATACGTTTTTCTGTTGCATACTCAAACAGACGAGTGATCTTTTCACCCACGACGGTGCCCATACTGCCCATCATAAAGAACGGATCCATAATAAAAATGCAGCATTTATATTTATTGATTTCTGCGGTGCCGCAGATAACTGCTTCGTTTTCTTTACTGGTTTTTCTAAGCGTTTCCAGTTTATTCTTGTACCCAGGGAACTGAAGTGGATCTGTGTTTTCCACATCTGTAAACATTTCTGTAAAAGAACCTTCATCTGTGATGAAGGATAATCTCTGACGTGCACTCATACGAAAATGATGTCCGCACTGGCAGGTAAACTGATTTGCCTTAAGTTTGCTCACCGGGATGGTCTTATGACAATTCGGACATGTCATTTCCGGCTCACTGACGGCCTTCTGTTCCGGAAGAGAATTCCGACCGCCACTCTCCAGCTCATTCTTTGGCCGTAAGAATTTCATAATACCCATTCTTTCACCTGCTTTCTGTCATTCTCAGATCGTAATCGCCAGTCATGAAACGTTCGTCACTGATCAGGCGAAGCTGATCTTCGATATTTGTATTGATGCCGCCAATGATCAATTCGCAAAGAGCTGCTTTCATTTTGCGAAGTGCCTCTTCACGGGTCCCGGCATAAACGATCAGTTTTCCGAGAAGGGAATCGTAATATGGACTAACCTCCAGCCCCTGAACCAGACAAGTATCAAAGCGGACGAACGGACCTCCTGGAACATGCAGGATCTGCAGCGTTCCCGGAGAAGCTGCATTGATTCGGCATTCAATAGCTGTTCCTGCAAACGGAAGTTCCTCCTGCTGGAAGGAAAGCGGAACACCTGCTGCCGTACGGATCTGCCATTTCACCAGATCTTTTCTGGTAAGCATTTCTGTCACACAATGCTCCACCTGCAGTCTCACATTCATCTCCATGAACCAGAAGTTGCCTTCTGTATCACGCAGGAATTCCAGTGTACCAACACCTACGTATTCCATCTTCTTGACGGCCTTGATGCAGGCTGCAAGAAGGACTTCTCTCTGCTCTGGATCAACACCTGGAGACGGTGTCTCTTCAATCAGTTTTTGATGATGGTACTGTAAAGAACAGTCACGTTCTCCGAGTGCCACTACATTTCCATCTTCATCTGCCAGAATCTGCACTTCAATGTGTCTGGCCGGATAAATGAATTTTTCCAGATATAAACTGCCATCTCCAAAAGCAGCTTCGCTTTCAGAAGATGCGAGTGGGTATTCTCTTAACAGAGATTCCTTATCATTGATCTGACGGATGCCTCTGCCTCCGCCGCCTTCACAGGCTTTCAGCATGACCGGATATCCGATCTCCTCTGCTTTTTCCAAAGCCTCTTCCACAGACGTCAGGGCTGCCGTACCAGGAATCGTGGAAAGACCTGCTTCCTGTGCAATCTGTTTCACGCCAGCTTTATTACTCAGTTTTTCCATAACAGCGGCGCTTGGTCCTATAAATACAACGCCGTTGTTTTCACATTCTCTTGCAAAATGCGCGTTCTCGGAAAGAAAGCCATAGCCCGGATGGATTGCCTGCGCTCCGGAAAGAAGTGCTGCTTCAATGATACGGCTCTCATTCAGATAACTTTCTGCTGCTGAAGCTGGTCCAATACAATAACTATCATCCGCCAGCTGCACATGCAGGGCTTCTTTATCAGCTTCCGAATAAACGGCCACTGTGGAAATGCCCATCTCTTTGCAGGCGCGGATGATACGGACTGCGATCTCTCCTCTGTTCGCGATCAATATTTTTGAAAACATTTCTTATTGTTTCTCCGTAATTGCAATTGAAAATTCTGCCTTAACGCAAAGTCTGCCGTCCACATAACCTTCGCCTTCTGCAAAGTAGAACGGTCCTTTATGTTTTGTCACACGACATTTTGTCTCAAAGACATCGCCCGGTTTTACCTGACTTTTAAAACGAACATTGTTAAGACCGGTATAAACCGCGATCTTATCCTCCGTCATCTGATCACTCAAAAGGATACAGATCGACTGTGCCAGGATCTCACACTGGATCACGCCAGGTACGATAGGATTTCCCGGAAAATGCCCATCTAAAAACCATGCATCGTCCCGGATCAGAAACTTCCCGTGTGCATATTCATCTTCTTTATATACTTCATCCAGAAGAAGCATATTTCCACGATGCGGTAATATGCTTTTAATCTCTTCCTGTGTCATTTTTCTTCTCCTAAGCGGAACAGAACGGTGCCGTATTCTACAACTTGTCCATTACGCACGCAGATTTCTGCGATGGTTCCGTCTTCTTCTGCTACGATCTCATTGATCAGTTTCATGGCCTCAATGAGGCAAAGAGTATCGCCCTTCTTTACAGGCATGCCAACGCTTACGAATGGTTCTGCATTTTCTTCCGGTGCGGAATAGAAAACACCAACCATCGGAGACTTCACTTCTCTCAGATTGCTGCTTGATACTGGTGCTACGCTCTCTGTGTCATCCGGTCCTAAACGAAGTGTATGTCTAGGTTCTGCTGCCGGAGCTGCTGCACTGCGTTCCATGCGGATCACCTCATTGTCACTCGTGATCTCCAATGCAGTGAGATCCAGTTCTTTCATGAGCTGCGCGTATTTTCTGATATTGTTCTCATCCATTGACTGTTACCAATTCTTTCCTAAAATAATTTGCAACAATCCGGCGCATTAACTGCGCCGGGCCGTTTTCTATTACATTGCGATGCCGCCATCCACGCGGATGACTTCTCCGGTGATGTAATCTGCTTTTATAAGGAAGACTACTGCATCTGCAACGTCTTCCGGTGTTCCCATCCGTCCCAGCGGGATCGCCTTAGCAATCTCTTCCGGATCAACAGACAGATTCTTTGTCATATCGGTATTAATAAATCCCGGCGCTACAGCATTACATGTGATGCCGCGCGGCGCCAGTTCCTTTGCAACTGATTTGGTGATGCCCACCACACCTGCTTTGGAGGCAGAATAGTTGACCTGTCCTGCATTGCCCATAAGCCCGGAAACGGAGCTCATGTTCACGATCTTTCCTCCTTTATTACGGATAAAGATGCTGCTGCAGCTGCGGATCATATTGAACACGCCCTTCAGGTTTGTGGCGATGACATCGTCAAAATCTTTTTCTTTCATCATGGCGATCAGACCATCTCTGGTGATTCCCGCATTGTTGATCAGAATATTGACGGTTCCGAAATCTTCTTTAACCTTTGCTGTCAGTTCCTTTGCTGCATTGAAGTCGGAAACATCACAGCTGTATTTCTCTGCTTTCACGCCAAATGCGCGGCATTCTTCACAAACACTTTCTGCAAGATCTGCGTTGCCGGCAAAAACGACCGCAACATTCACACCTTCTTCAGCCAGTCGTTTTGCAACGGCTGCACCAATGCCTCTGGATCCGCCAGTGACGATCGCTGTCTGACCTTTTATCATTTCTGTATCTCCTCTAAAGCTGTCTGCATGGCATCATATTCTGCAATACTGATTGCCTTCACAGACGGATCGATTTTTTTCATAAAACCGGTCAATGTCGTTCCCGGTCCAATCTCCACAAAGGTATCCACACCTGCACTGATCATTGCACGGATGATCATTTCCCATTTAACCGGGTGATCGATCTGCTGTGACAAGATCTCACAAATGTTTCCCGGATATTCTTCACCGGTAAAGTTGGAATAGATTGGAACGATCGGTTTCTGGAAGCTGACTACTGAGAGTTCTTTGGCAAACTCTGCTGCTGCCTCAGCCATAAACGGGCTGTGGAACGCACCGGAAACCTTCAGAGGAAGGGCTCTTCCGCCTGCTTCCTTGACAGCTGCATAGAAATCATTCATTTCAGCTGCAGCGCCGGATACGGAAACCTGACCCGGGCAATTGTAGTTGACCGGATAGATCTGCTTAAATTTCGCGCAGACTTTTTCTACATCCTCATTGGAAAGCTTCAGGACAGCAGCCATGGAAGTATCCTGTTTTTCGGATGCTTCCTGCATCAATTCTCCCCTCTTCATAACCAGCTGGATCCCGGTTTCTAAATCAAAGGCTTTGGCATATGTCAGTGCAGATAATTCACCAAGCGAAAAACCGGCTGTCACATCAGCACATATGCCTGCTTCAGTCAGAGCCTGTGCAATAGCAAGCTCAACTGTCAGCAGGCATGGCTGTGTATTCTTTGTTTCTTTTAATTCTTCTGCCGTTCCTTCAAAGCACTGCTGTGATGTGCCCGGACGCAGAAGATCTGCGGTCTCAAACACTTTGCGGGAAGCCTCACAATTATCAAAAAAAGACTTGCCCATTCCCGGCACTTGTGCTCCCTGACCGGCGAATAAAAATGCTACTCTACCCATTTTGGTGCTCCCTTTAAAATCGGTTCGGCTTCTTCCATGACCTCGCGGACAATTTCCGCTGCAGGCTGTTCTTTTTTGACCATAGCGGCAACCTGTCCGGAAAGGAAACATCCTTTATCCAGATCACCTTCCTGCACTGCCAGACGGAGCGCGCCTTCTCCCATTTTTTCCAATACATCATCCGGCGTGTCACTGTATTCTGCTTTGGAATAATCGCGGGAGAAATTTGTGCGCAGACTTCTGACCGGATGTCCAAGACGTTTTCCTGTGACCATCGTTGCCAGATCATGTGCTTTAATGATCTTTTCTTTGTAAGTCGGATGAATGGAGCATTCCTCAGCGCTAAGGAATCTGGTTCCCATCTGCACACCGCATGCGCCAAGCATGAATGCAGCCGCTACACCTCTGCCGTCTGCAATCCCGCCTGCTGCAAGAACCGGAAGATCTGTAGCATCACAAACCAGCGGAACTAAAACCATAGTGGTCAGTTCTCCAACATGACCGCCGCTTTCGCCGCCTTCTGCAATCAGTGCGGATGCTCCAGCTCTTGTCATCAATTTGGCCATAGCAACCGATGCAACGACCGGAATCACCTTAATGCCTGCTTCCGTCCAGATCGGCATATATTTTGCCGGGTTGCCTGCGCCTGTTGTGACGACAGCAACTTTCTCATCTGCGACAAGCTGTGCAATATCATCTGCGAAAGGACTCATCAGCATAATGTTGACGCCAAACGGTTTGTCTGTCAGATCTTTTGCGATATGAATCTGTTCCCGGATCACATCAGCAGGTGCGTTTCCTGCAGCAATAATGCCCAGGCCGCCACCCTCTGATACAGCTGCTGCCAGACGGCCGTCAGCGATCCATGCCATGCCGCCCTGAAAAAGCGGATAGCGGATTCCCAGCATATCGCATATAGGTGATTTGATCATAATTATTTCTCCAGTCTTGCCTCAATGTAAGCAACCAGATCGCCTACTGTTTCGACTTTTTCTTCGAGTTCAATTTCCTGACCGATCTTGTCTTCCAGGTTCATCAGCATCTCAACTGTATCCAGTGAATCGATGCCCAGATCAGCAAACT
>JAGCAK010000020.1 GCA_017652745.1 Lachnospiraceae bacterium | reverse complement strand
TAAAAAAGCACCTTCCGCACAATGTCGGAAGGTGCACTTTTTGTTTCTCAATCCGGATAAATAAACGGTTTATCAAATTTCTTAAGATCTTCCAGAATGTCGGTGTCGAAATCGTACCGGGTCCTGCTGCCATCTGTGGTAAACACCATGGTCGGACGGCTCTCTGCATCAAAGGCCGGCCACTGCGGCAGTCCTTCACGATTCGGGTTTCCGGTCCTTGCAAAGGCAACAAAAGCGCCGCACATTTCTTCCATCAGTCTTTCCGCGCCTTCAAAGTTATTGATCGGGAACTGCATCGCCGTATGCATGAAGAATGGGACGTCAGCACAGTGCCATGCCGGTCTGCCATTATTGACCGGGAACTCCTGTGCCAGCATGCAGCTGTAGACCGGTGCGGCATCCTTTTCTAATGATCTCTTGGCTACGTGATCCAATGAACCGTACCGTGTGGAAAAATCCATCACCATCACATCCAGAAGCGCTTTCTCCGGGAAGGCTTTCTTAAAGTCAGCTGCAATCTGTTCTGCATCCTCTCCAAACTTCTCGCGAAGATAACCCATTGCCTCTTCCTCGGTCATCTCATATTTGTAAGGCAGCTTCGGATGGCGCACATGCTCGCCAAAGCAGGTGCAGACGATGGTAGGAACTTTAAATGCATGCGGGTTAAAACCATCCTCACGGGCATAACCCATATAATAGCCGTTGTCCAGGGGTGCCCAGCCGGTGATGTCATAGCCCTCTGCTCTCATCTCTTTTTGATTCTTCAGATAACTGTTGATCAGATCGTCATAAGGAACATCGCAAAGACGCTCAAACTCATTCTCCGGAATTCCCAGATCTTTCAGCATCCTGCCAACGACTTCTTTGCTGGTTGCTGCATCCGGACGCGGACGGCGTTTATGAATGCCGGAAAGAACAACCGCTCTGTGGAAAAGACCGTCAGCTGCAGGCATCTGAAGCAGTGCACAGACTTTTCCGCCTCCGCCGGACTGACCAAAGATGGTAACGTTGTCCGGATCACCGCCGAATTTTGCGATGTTATCCCGGATCCATTCCAGTGCTGTCACAATATCTGCCATGCCCACGTTGCCGGAATTGGCAAATCTTTCATCGCCATATGCCGAAACATCCAAGAAGCCCAGAATGTTCAACCTGTGATTCAAGCTGACGGTAACGACATCGCCATATTTGCAAAGCTCCAGTCCATCTGTGCAGGCTAGCTCAACAGCGGAACCGAAGAGAAATCCGCCGCCATGCAGCCAGACCATAACAGGCTTTTTCGCATCCGGATCCAGGCTCTGTGTCCAGACATTCAGATACTGGCATTCTTCATCCTGCGGCCAGTAACGGTGCGGTACAGTGATCTCTTCCCCGCATCTGTCTTTAAATGGAGTCAGTGATGCATAGCCATAACCCCATGCATCTTTAATGCCGTCCCAGTGCTCTGCCGGTGCTGGCATCTGAAATCTTTTGGCATCCGCATACTTGATTCCCTGAAAGATATAGGTGTCGTCAAAACAATATCCTCTGACTTTGCCTGCAACAGTTTCCACGATCGGTCCGTTCAGGCTGGCATTAAAACTCTTTGGCATTTTGCTCCTCCTTTTCAAACCCAGATATAATCTCCCTGGATCTCGATCCCGATATCCACGTTTACCTTTTGTTTCATCGCACTATCTGCCAGTCCCTTGAAATGTCCTGTTTTAAACTCTCCGATTGAGACTGTCAGATCAGATTTCACATATACCGTGCCAAGTCCCGTATCTCCATTCAATCCGCTGTTTATATCGGCAGAGATCACATAACTACCGGACCTGTTGATTGCTTCAATAGCGTCTTTGACCACGCCCCGCGGCTCTCCCTGAAAGCCGGTTCCCAGAAGGCAGTCCAGAATGGTGGAAAAACCCTGAAAAGTGGAAATGGCGTTTGGATCGGACGGGTGAAAATACACAGCCGGAATGTCGTGGTCCCTGCAGATATCATAATAATACCGTCCATCTTGGGAAAACTTGTCACCTGTCAGAACAATGGTAACATCAACGCCATCCTTTTTAAGAAGGTCCGCAACTACATAGCCGTCTCCGGCATTATTCCCACTTCCGCATACGATGGCAACGGGTCCTTTCCATTTTGCGGCATGGAAGATCCCTTCTCCGGCCCGTCTCATTAGTTCCTTTGACGGGATCTTATTGGCGATCGTCCAGGCGTCGCTGTCGCGCATGACCTGCACGGAAACCGTTCGGTTCATATTCCAGACCATCCTTCCTGAAAAAATATATGTTAGAGATATTATTACCCTTTTTTTCGTTACAAACAAGAGATAAGAAAAACATACTCATTTACTATTCTCATAAAATAATCATAAAGAGCAAAACATCTTTGATAGATTTTATAAAAATATACGAATAGAATTCTTATAGATAAAGACTAGTTCTTTTTGTCTCAAGGGGGATATTATGAATTTCTTTTCACCTGCTGACGTTGCACAGAATTATATTCAAATCGGTAGAAGTAAGGCAAATACACCTGTTATAAAAGCAGTCATCCTGGCCGTTATGGCGGGACTGTTTATTGGTATCAGCGCAATTGCTTCGACAACAGTTGCAGTTGCAGTGGAGCCCGCTTCACTCGGGAAATTTCTTGGAGCGATCATTTTCCCGGGAGGACTTACCATGGTACTGATTGCCGGTTCCGAATTGTTTACAGGAAACTGTCTTCTGGTCATTCCCGTACTGGAAAAAACGATCCGTTTAAGAAGAATGATCAAAAGTCTTGTCCTGGTCTATATCGGAAACTTTATTGGGAGTGTCCTGCTTGCAGCCGCTGTTGTTTACAGCCACCAGGCTGCCCTTTTTGATAACGGCGTCGCAGTGTCCGTCATCGAAGCTGCTGCTGCGAAATGCAGCATTACCTTTGGAGATGCACTTATAAGAGGTATTCTCTGCAATTTCCTTGTCTGCATTGCTGTCTGGATCTCATTTGCAGCAAAGGATATCACTGGCAAGATCATCGGGGTTTTCTTTCCGATCCTGATATTTGTGCTGTGCGGATTTGAACACAGCGTTGCAAACATGTATTACATTTCTGCTGGTCTGTTTGCAAAAACAGTACCTGCTTTTGCACAGGCAGCGGCAGGAATCAATACCAGCATGCTGACAGTTGGAAATATGTTCCTCAGGAATCTGCTCCCGGTTACGATTGGAAACATCATAGGCGGTGCGGGATTTGTCGGATTGCCTTACTGGTATATATACCTTCGCAGAAAGAATAAAATGGATATTCTCAGCGATGATTGATCCATACCATACTGTTATAGAATAATCTTGGCTGCTATTGTATAATATCGCAATGGGACTCCCATTTAGGATTAGGATATGGAGGATGTAAAATGGTTACAACAACAACAAACAGCATAGAAGGACAAAGAATTGTAAAATATAAAAAAGTCCTGGTCGCGCAGTCCATGATCGGCGGAAAAATGGGCTGCAAAGAAGGCGAAGAGCCGAAAAGCGTTTATGATATGTCACATGAAGAATTTGTAACTGCTTTTGGGGAAGTCACTTCTTCTGCGTTCAGCAAAATAGTCAAGCGCGCAGAAGAACTCGGCGCGAATGCTATAATTGGCGCCAGCACCGAATATCAATTCTGCGGACCAAACGGAGAGACCCTTATGGCCGTCGCGAAAGGAACCGCTGTTATTGTGGATGTTTCGTATTATTGATCCAGCATTTGTCAGCATAAGAACAATAAAAAAGCACCTTCCGGAGTTTCCGGAAAGTGCTTTTTTGATCCCAGGGCTAGGAGGATTCGAACCTCCAAATGACGGAGTCAGAGTCCGTTGCCTTACCATTTGGCGATAGCCCTTTACTGCATAACGGATTTCCCGTCAGCGAAAGCCATTATAAAACACCACCTTGGAATCTGTCAACAGCCAGATTCAGGTTTTGGGGCAAATTCATCAGTTATCATACGCCACTTTCAGCAGGTAAAATTCCATCAGCGCCGTCAGCGCCATCGCGATGATAAACGCTACGGTAAAAGGCCACCCCAAAAGGGATTTTATTGCCAGACAAATCAGGGAATAAATGGCATAGCGGAAGATGGAAAAGATCATCCTCCGTACGCCCGGCGTGTATTTGATCTTCCGGAAAATGGTGTAACGTTCCACAACGAAACAGAGCAAAGCATGCACGACCCAAGCTGCAATACAGGTTGGAAACAGATAACGATAACCGAACAGGATATCACTGATCAGCACCATCACAATGGCAAGGACCGCCGCGATCACAGCAAAAATCTCCGTGCTGAAAAACTGGCGGTAAATGCGGAGCGTATCCAAAAGCGGTTTAAAGTGTGTATTGGAATTATTATCAAAATAGACCGCGTCAATAGCAACCCGTTTGGCGCGGATGCCCTGCTTCTCTGCAATCAGAAGGACTGTCAGCTCATAATCATATTTATCGCCCTTTACCTGCAGCATCCAGTC
>JAGCAK010000002.1 GCA_017652745.1 Lachnospiraceae bacterium | reverse complement strand
TTTTACCTTCACTGCACGGAAGTCACTTTTGCTTAACGTGTCGAAGTCGACCTCCTCCTTAAAAAGAGGCTCGATCTTGACCTTGCTGAAGTCGATCATGCCGATCTGCTCGAGCTTTTCACTGATCTTTGAGACCAGTTCCGCACCTAATGTAGCTGCAACTGCAGCACCTGCTTTTGCGGCTCCCTCGAGGGCATCTTTTGCCTGGTCGAAAGCTTCCTGGACGTCCTCATCCGTGACCTCTTTTTCCTGCTTTTCGCCACCGAGTGATTTCATTGTCGGGAATAATAATACGTCACGGATTGCCGGACTGTTGGTCAGAAGCATGACAAGACGATCAATGCCGTAACCAATGCCGCCTGTCGGAGGCATACCAATCTCCAAAGCATTCAGGAAATCTTCATCTGTATGGTTGGCTTCTTCATCGCCGGCATCTGCCAGAGCATCCTGCTCTTTGAAACGCTCTCTCTGATCGATCGGATCATTCAGCTCAGAATACGCGTTTGCCATTTCCCATCCATTGATGAACAGCTCAAACCGCTCTACAAAATCCGGTTCGTCCGGTTTTTTCTTAGTCAGCGGGGATATTTCGATCGGATGATCGATAACAAACGTCGGCTGCAGAAGATGTTCCTCTGCATATTCCTCAAATAATAAACTAAGGATATCGCCTTTTTTATGGCGCTCTTCAAATTCTACATTTTTTTCTTTTGCAATCGCTCTTGCATCATCCAGCGTTTTCACTTCATCCCAGTCCACGCCGGCATATTTCTTTACAGCCTCGCGCATAGTAAGCACTTCAAACGGCTTGCCGAAATCCAGTTCCACTTCCCCATAGGAAAACTTTGTTGTACCCAGTACTTCCTGCGCCACAAAGCGATACATGTTTTCTGTCAGCTCCATCATGCCGTGATAATCGGTATATGCCTGATAGAGTTCCATCAGTGTGAATTCCGGATTATGGCGGGTATCAAGTCCTTCATTACGGAATACCCGGCCAATCTCATATACTCTTTCCATGCCGCCGACGATCAGTCTCTTCAGATAGAGTTCAAGAGAAATGCGCAGTTTCAGGTCTTCATTCAGTGCATTAAAGTGCGTCTCAAACGGACGTGCTGCCGCACCTCCTGCATTTGACACCAGCATTGGTGTTTCCACTTCCATAAAGCCCTGTCCATCCAGGTAGCGGCGGATTGCGGCGATGATCTTCGAACGTTTAATAAAAGTATCCTTTACTTCCGGATTCATGATCAGGTCAACATAACGCTGACGATAACGAAGATCCGTATTTGTAATGCCATGATATTTTTCCGGCAGGATCTGCAGACTCTTGACAAGCAGAGTGATTTCTGTTGCATGAATAGAAAGTTCTCCCGTCTTGGTGCGGAATGCATAACCTTTCACACCGTACAGATCACCAATATCGGATTTTTTGAATTCTGCATAAGCTTCCTCTCCGACTGAATCTCTTGCCACATAAACCTGAATATCTCCGGACAGGTCACGAATATTACAGAACGAAGCCTTTCCCATGACACGTTTGAACATCATACGCCCCGCGACGGAAACATTGATCGGATCAGCATCCATAATAGCGCGGCGCTCCTGATAGTCTTCATTCACAGCAGCCTTTGCGGCTTCTTCGTCCATCCCCTCGGTATTGACCGGGGCACGGCCTGCAAGCAGCTGTTCCTCATGTGCCGTATAAAGGGCCTTCACTTCCTCCGCATGATGTGTCTGCTCATACTTGGTGATCAGGAAAGGATCTTTTCCTGCTTCCTGCAGTGCTGCCAGTTTTTCCCGACGTACCTTTAATAACTGATTCACATCCTGATTCTGATTCTGTTCTGCCATTCTCTTTTCCTCTTTTTTATTCATGCTCCCGGCCATGCCGGTCTTTTTTAAAAACAAGGGCGCTTTTTCTGCAAGCGCCCTGTGGATCATAATTCTGCTTTCTGGATATCCAGAACACGAAGTCTGAGCTCTCCGCCAGGTGTGGTGACCTGGACGATCTCATCAACTTCCTTATTCATAAGAGCGGCTCCGATCGGAGACTCGTAAGAAATTTTCTTCTCTCGGGAATTTACTTCTGTTGTGCTGACGATCTGGTAGGTATATTCTCTGCGGGTCGCCATATCACGTACTTTGACTTTACATCCCATATGGATCTTATCAAAGTCGATCTTTTTAGTATCAACTACTTTAGAGTTTTTAATAATGTTTTCCAGTTCATCGATACGAGCTTCGATATCGCGCTGTTCATCCTTTGCTGCATCATATTCCGCATTCTCGGAAAGATCGCCCTGCTCACGGGCTTCTTTGATCTTTGCAGCGATTTCTTTCCGCTTGTTAACTTTCAGGTCTTCCAGTTCTGCGCGTAAATCTTTCAGGTTCTGTTTTGTTAAAAGATTGACCTTTTCTTCCATTTTTAATACTTCCTTTTACTGCTTACTACTTATAAAAACTGCGAAAAATATAAAGGCTTGGTAATTTTACAACACCAGGCAGCCTTCACAATCGTGAGAATTATATATTACCCTTCCCACTTTGTCAATGTTCTTTCCAGGTCGGAAAAAGTGACACACAAGTTGACTTCCCGGCGGATCTTCGATGCATCCGGATACCCGGTCACATAATAACCAGCGTGCTTGCGCATCTGCCGGATTGCCATGTTTTCTCCGCAGAAATCGATCAGCATCCGGGCATGCCGAAGGATCATTTCCTTAACTGTATCAACAGAAGGTCGCGGCAGCTCTTCTCCTGTTTCCAGGAAATGTGCCACTTCCCGGAAGATCCACGGGTTTCCCCTTGCTCCACGGGCGATCATGACCGCATCACAGCCAGTCTCATCCAGCATCCGTTTCGCATCTTTTCCTTTATAAATATCCCCGCTTCCCATAACCGGAATAGAAACAGCTTCTTTAACCTGCCGGATGATGTCATAATCCGCATGTCCGGAATAATACTCTTCCCGTGTCCGTCCATGAATGGCTATAGCAGCAGCTCCGGCATCCTCTGCCCGGCGGGCTACTTCCACTGCATTGATCTGGTCTGCAGAAAACCCTTTACGGATCTTGATCGTGACCGGTTTATGCAAAACCTTCGTCATTGCACGAACGATCTGCTCCACCTTTTCCGGATCCCTCATCAGGGCGGATCCCTCACCGTTATTCACCACTTTCGGAACAGGACAGCCCATATTGACATCAAAGACATCGTATGGTCCTTCTTCCAGCTTCAATGCCTCCTGCGCCAGAAGTTCCGGTTCATTTCCAAACAGCTGAACCGCAATCGGCCGCTCTCCTTTGGCCACCTGCAAAAGCGGAAGCGTATTTTTATTTTTATAATAAAGTGCTTTTGCACTGATCATTTCCGTGTACGAAAAAGTGGCACCCTGTTCTCTGCAGAGTGCCCGAAATGGCATGTCAGTGATGCCGGCCATGGGTGCCAGTATGATGTTTCCGCATTCCACGTTGCCGATTTTCATTTCTTATTTGTTTTTATCGTAAATGATACGCAGCCCGTGCATCAGCAAGTCCGGTTCCAGATACTGGATCGCATCTGTCTTGGCATAGATGATACTGCTCAGCCCGCCAGTTGCTACGACTTTGAATTTATTTTTGTCCTCATTTGATTCTTCGATCAGACGGTTGATAATATATTCCGCCTCTCCAATATGTCCGTACAGGATCCCTGCCTGGAGTGAGGTGATCGTATCCTTGGCCATAATAGTGCCCGGATCCTTGATCTCAATCTCCGGAAGCTTGGCGGTGCCTCCCCATAAAGCTCTGGCGCTGATCATGATTCCTGGGCAGGTAACAGCTGATTCGAAAACGCCCTCTTCACTGAAGTAATCAAACTTGGTTGCGGTTCCGTAATCCACCACGATCACCGGACCCCCAAACATGCTAAGTGCTGCCACACCATCTGCAATACGGTCGGATCCTGCTTCATGCGGATTAGTCTTGACCAGACGTATCCCCGTCTTTGTTCCCGGTCCCACGATCATTGGGGTCTTGCCTAAAAACCGATACAATGAGTTGTTCAGTGCATGCATGATATCCGGGACGACAGAAGAAACGATAATACCATGAATATCTTTTTTTCCAATTCCAAATCGACCTGTCAGGCCTTCTATCGTCATACCGAATTCGTCTGAGGTCCGCGGAGTTGCAGTTGTCAAACGGAACGTATTGACGATCTGATCTCCTTCAAAGAACGCGAATTTCGTATTGGTATTACCGACATCTATTGCTAATAACATCTTATCCCTCCGTTGCCTTGTAATACTCTTCCAGCTGGGCAAAGAGTTCTGCTTTTTCTTTTCGCAACTGTCTGATCTTCAGTTCACTGCCGATCTCATCAAAATACATATCGTTGTCCTTGGCGGTAACAACAATATTCAGATCGCCGCGGTCATTAAACTCCAGGATAATGATCCCGCTGACTTCCTGTACGAAGAGAACGCACATGATCTTTAATTCATCTTTGATCTGCTGCGGAAGTACTTCATAAGCAGGGTTCAGATAAAACTTCTGCTCATAGTAATTCGCGCCACAGAGAACTTGTCTGTCCATCGCATGCAATATAATACATTTTTCAACTCTTTGCAATGTAGAAACTCTAAAATGAAAAAGACTGCCGCAGCGGCTGCAGCAGTCCTTCTTATCCTACCGCTGGGAGGCGGTTTTAAAAGTCTACATAAACATCCAGCGTACCGGATGCACAGCCACAATCATAAATGCAGCCTTCTTTGCCGAACGGTGTTGTGACTATAGTGCCCCATTCCAGATCAGACGATGCCAGGCAGATCCGGTCGTTCTCATCACAAATGTAACCGTTCTCATCCACATGCCGTCCCGGTATCTGCAGTCCCCCGCCAGGAAGTACATTCTGGGAATACCAGGTCCATTTGAAATCCCCTGCGTAGATCACACCAAGGAACCGCAGTTCATCGGCAGAATACCACTCATCATAATGATAAGAAATATCCCAGTCGGAATCCACACGCTCAAACTCTTCTTCGTCCCAGTCGTCTTCTACTTCTTCTTCGTCTTCTTCCTCTTCGTCCCAATCATCCTCATCTTCAGCAGCTTCCTCCCGGATCTGTTCTGAGAGACGAGCAGCCTGCGCGACTTTCGCTTTCTGCTCTACGATCATTTCTGAAGGGGCAACAAACTCTTCCGCAAAATCCAGACAAACTTGGATCTGCTCATTCACCGTCTCCGAAGCCGCCTGATCACGGAATGTATGTGGACGTTCTTTCGCTGACACAGCAATTACAGTCGCGAACAAAAAGATAGTCACGGCTGATAATATGCATATGCATCGGATCAGTTTTTTCGATTTCTTTCTCATAAAAAATACAGGAATGAATCAAATTTGTTACAAAATTATTACATTTTTCATTCCGTCGGAATTATAGATTAGGAAAAAACTGCTGTCAACGCCTTAAAATCCACGTTTTTTGCCATGCCTGTATCTTGTGTTTATTACTATTTTTTGACACTACCGGTGGTGCAGAAAAAAAGATTGTACTTAAAAAAGTACAATCCTGTTTTTTTAAAACTCCTTAATTATGAAAAAAACTTACTCTATTCCCTCCAGATAAAAGAGAAGGACCGCACAGCTGACAGCCGCATTCAGGGATTCTACCTTTCCCTTCATTGGGATCTTGATCCGTTCACTGACAGAATTCAAAACACTCATTGAGATCCCTTTTCCTTCATTCCCGATCACAATGGCCCGGTGCATAGGATACTCAATTTCCCGGAAAGGCACAGCTTCCTCCAGGGCAGCACCATAGACGCCAAATCCGTCCATCTTCAGATTTTCAATTGCCGGCACTAGTTCGTCTACAATAAACGGAACACGGTAGATACTTCCCATCGTGGAACGGATGGCCTTCGGGTTAAAGATATCCGCACAGCCATTGCTCATGATGATCCCGCTCGCTCCGGCTGCTTCTGCAGTCCGAAACATCGTCCCCAGATTTCCCGGATCCTGAATATCATCTAAAAGCAGGATCGTACAGGTCCCATTCGTGTATCCTTCACGCAGTCCTTTCAGCAGATACTCCGGCTGCTTCACAACGGCCAGGATCCCCTGCGGGTGAACTGTATCAGAGAGGCTCTTAAAAACATCATCTTTCAAAACTTCGACGGATTTATAAGGAGACAGATCGGTCTTTCCAAACGAGTAAAAGCTTTCTGAGACAAACAGCTCTTCGACCCATTCTGCAGGCGCTTCTTTCACAAGCCGTTTGCCTTCCACGACAAACAGTTTTCTTTCTTTCCGTTCTTTGGAAGAATCCAGAAGCCTGCGGACTCTCTTCACTTTTTGATTGCTCTTGGATGTGATCATACTTTTTTAACTGCTGTCACTTTCACATTTTCTTCCCCGAACCGTCCTTTCAGAACGCTCAGAAAATCTTCGTCCAGATTGATATTATAAGAAGATGGCATTTTCCGGATCTGCTTTTCTTCTTTCAGATACAGGCGGATAGGCGTCTGTCCCCGCAGCTCATCCACCATGTTCAGGCTGTTGATATACCGCTCATGTTTGTCATAGTCTGCTCGGTTCTGGAACTGGATCCATAATTCTTTTCCGGTCTCTTCCAGGTCAATGATGCGCTCTGCGATCAATTTGCCGTCTGCATCAGAATCAATCGTGACCTTTCCTTTGATCAGAACTCTCTTGCCTTCTACGATCAGCGGCCTGTTCAGGACATAGTCTGCCGGGAAAACAATTACTTCCACTGTCCCAAAAAGATCTTCCAGGGTCAGGAAAGCCATCGGTTTTCCATTCCGCACGGATTTATTGGTAACCTTTGAAATGATGCCGCCTATAGTTGCCATAGACTGATCATGCACGATCACTCTGCCTTCTTCATCCCGCAGGAAATCAATCGTTCGGGCAGTCGTATTCTTTTTCAGGATCTCACTGTATGCATCCAGCGGATGACCGCTCAGATAAATACCAAGGACTTCCTTTTCAAACTCCAGAAGAACTTCCTGATCAAACTCTCCAACATCCGGCACGCGGATCATAAAGGCTGCTCTTGTTTCTTCCTCTGCAATATCAAAGAAGCTCAGCTGTCCGCTGATGTCACTCTTTTTATCGCTGGCGACTTTATCCATAACATCCATATAAATATGGATCAGCTGTTTCCGGGTAAAGCCGAGCGAGTCAAACGCGCCTGCCTTGATCAGATTCTCAACAGTCCTTTTATTGATATCTTTCAATGCCAGTCTCTGGCAGAAATCATAAATATCCTGATATGGTCCGTTTTCTTTTCGTTCTTCCACAATGGCGTCGATCACGTTTCGGCCTACACCTTTGATTGCAGACAGTCCGTAGCGGATATTTTTACCTCTCGCCGCGAAAGTACTTTCTGCTTCATTGATGTCCGGCGGAAGAATATCGATGGACAATCCTTTGCATTCCTGAATATATTCTCCCAGCTTTGTCAGGCGGTCCATGACTGATGTCATCAAAGCAGCCATGAACTCTACAGGAAAATAGAATTTCAGATATGCGGTCTGATAGCAGACGATGGCATAAGCAGCCGCATGAGACTTGTTAAAAGCATACTTGGCAAAATCCACCATATCATCATAGATCTTATTGGCCACCTGTTCGCTGATACCATTCTTGATACAGCCTGCAACGCCTGTCTTCTCATCACCATAAACAAAACGTTTTCGTTCTGCCTGCATGACGGAGTCTTTCTTTTTGGACATGGCGCGCCGCAAAATATCTGCTCCGCCCAATGAATACCCTGCCAGATCACGAACAATCTGCATGACCTGTTCCTGATAAACGATACATCCGTAAGTTGGCTCCAGGATCGGCTTAAGCTGCGGACAGTCGTATACGATTTCTCCTCCGGAGTTTTTGCCTGCAATATATTTTGGAATGAAGTCCATCGGGCCCGGGCGATAAAGCGCGATACCTGCGATAATATCCTCCAGTGTCTGCGGACGGAGCTCCCGCATGAAACTCTTCATGCCCGCACTTTCTAACTGGAACACGCCTTCTGTTTTCCCGGCTCCGATCATCTCCAATACGTTGATGTCGTTATAATCTATCTCATTCAGATCTATAGAAAGCCCGATATTAGTTTTTATCATTTCAAGCGCATCCTGGATGACCGTCAAGGTCCTTAGTCCCAGGAAGTCCATCTTCAGAAGTCCCAGCTCTTCCAGTGTTGTCATGACATACTGTGTCACAATAGAACCGTCAGAGCCGCGTGAGAGCGGCACATATTCCATGATCGGCTCTTTGGAGATCACAACACCGGCGGCATGCATGGAAGAATGCCTCGGAAGACCTTCCAGACGTTTTGCCATATCGATCAGATTCCTGATCTGTGTATCAGTCTCATAAGCGCGTTTTAATTCGCTGTTTTCCTGAAGGGCTTTATCAATAGTGATATTTAGCTCCGCCGGGATCATCTTCGCAATCTGATCCACGGCGCCATACGGCATATCCAGTACACGACCCACATCACGGATCACGTTTCTGGCTGCCATGGTCCCAAACGTAATGATCTGGACCACTTTATCCTTGCCGTATTTTTGTGTGACATAATCGATCACTTCTCCACGTCGTTCATAACAGAAGTCCACGTCTATATCCGGCATGGATACGCGCTCCGGATTTAAGAACCGTTCAAAAAGCAGGTTATAACGGATCGGGTCGATATCCGTGATAGCAAGTGCATAGGAAACCAGGCTCCCGGCCGCACTGCCACGTCCCGGACCAACCATGATATGATTCTGTTTTGCGTAATTGATAAAATCCCAGACGATCAGAAAATAATCGACATAGCCCATCTGTTTGATCGTCTCCAGTTCAAAATACAGACGGTCTTCGTAATCTTTATAATTCTCATAACGCCGGCGGAGTCCTTCCTCACATAATTTCGTCAGATATTCTTCCGCTGTGTATCCTTCCGGTACATCATATTTCGGAAGTTTCTGTACGCCAAACTCAATCTCCACATTGCAGCGCTTTGCAATCAGTTCCGTGTTTTGAATTGCTTCTGGTGCGTAGCGGAATAACTCCTGCATCTCTTCCGGCGACTTCAGATAATACTGTCCGCCTTCGTACCGCATGCGGTCCTGATCATGTACTTTTTTTCCGGTCTGAATACAAAGAAGAATGTCGTGTGCTTCCCAGTCTGTATCATATGTATAATGCACGTCGTTCGTGGCAATCAGTGGAATCTTATATTCCTCACTCATTCGAAGAAGCTGGGAATTAACAGTCCTCTGTTCCGGCATGCCATGATCCTGCAGCTCCAGGAAAAAGTTACCCCTGCCAAACAGATCCTGCAGGCGCATTGCCTCCTCGACCGCATCCTCATAACGGCCCCGCAGAAGGAGCTTTGGTATGATACCGGCCAGGCACGCGCTGCTGGCAATCAGCCCTTCGCTGTACTTTTCCAGCGTTTCGTAATCCACTCGCGGCTTATAGTAGAAGCCTTCTGTAAACCCAGTGGAGACGATCTTCATCAGGTTGCTGTACCCTTGATTATTTTCCGCTAATAAAACAAGGTGATAATATCTATCATCACCCTGGCTGATCTCCCGGTCAAAGCGCGAACCGTTCGTCACATATATTTCGCATCCGATGATCGGCTTAATGCCGGCCTCTTTTGCGGCTCTGTAAAAATCGATCACGCCATACATTGCCCCGTGGTCCGTAATGGCAAGGCTGTCACATCCCAGTGCTTTTGCCTGCGCCACCATTTCCTTGATCTTGCCGGACCCATCCAGCAGGCTGTATTCCGTATGGACATGAAGGTGTGTAAACGCCATTATTACTCCTTGGCTGTCAGATATTTTTCGATCCCTTTAACGGCCTCTGCCTCATCCGCACCTTCTGCGGCTATCACAACTTTTTCGCCCTGTGCGATGCCTAAACTCATCATTCCCATGATGCTTTTGGCATTGACCCTTTTGTCTCTATACTCCACAAAGATAGAACTGTCAAACTGACTTGCAACTTGTACAAAGACCGCAACTGGTCTGGCTTCCAATCCTTTTGCCAGTTCAATCTTAATCTCCTTTTTAATCATTGACTCCTCCTGGTACTGCTGTTTATACTCCCCTTTGTTCTCTCAGATCCTGTGCGATCTCGCTTAACTTGCGCATCCGGTGGTTCACCCCGGACTTTCCGATCGGCGGATCCAACAACTTCCCTAACTCCGAAAGCGGGATCTCTGTATTCTCCAGACGAAGACGGGCAATCTGCTGCAGGTTTTCATCCAGAGCATCTATCCCAACTGTGCTGCTGATATATTGTATATCCTCTATCTGCTTCATAGAGGCAGTCACCGTCTTGTTGATATTGGCTGTTTCACAGTTAACCTGACGGTTGATCTTTCCCCTCACTTCCCTGACGATCCGTGCATTCTCAAAGTTCATCAGGGCTTTTGGCGCTTCCATGACATTCAGAATATCTGCAATATCATTTGCTTCTTTCAAGTAAACGACCTGCTTTCCGCGCCGGATGGATTTCTTGGGAGAAATCCCAAAATCTTCCATCAATTTTATAAGAAAATCCGCATCCTTCTGCTCGTCTGTCACGATCTCAAAATGATAACTTTTATCGGGATCAGATACCGTTCCTTTCGCCAAAAAAGCGCCACGGAGAAAGGCCCTCTTGCTGTCTGACTCCTTCACAAGGCCCTCCGGATGCAGAAGTTCTTCATATTCTAAATTAATATTAAATGTTTTTTTGAGGGATGTAAAGGTATAAATAAACACCCCTTTTTCAGGATCCCGGGATACGTTTTTTTCATCCAGCAGGATCAACGCAGCCAGTTCTGCCTTTCTGGACGGCTTCTTTTTTGTATAATGAAGGATCAGTTCCTCTTTGATCTGTGCAGTAAAAGACATTACAGGATCTTAACCTCACATTCCAGGCTGACGCCAAATTTTGCCTGTACCTCTTTTTGCACATGGGCGATCAGATCCAGCACATCCTGTGCTTTTGCGCCACCGGTATTGATAATAAAGCCCGCATGTTTCTCCGAGACCTGCGCCCCGCCGATCCGATATCCCTTCAGACCAGCATCACTGATCAGCTTGCCGGCAAAAAATCCTTCCGGCCGTTTAAACACAGAGCCGCAGCTCGGAAATTCCAATGGCTGTTTTTCTTCCCGTCTGGCAGTCAGATCAGCGATCTTAGCCCTGATAGCTTCCTGATTTCCTCTGGTCAGTTGGAGCACTGCAGAAAGAACTATGTAATCACCAGATGAGCATAAACTCTTCCGATAGGAAAATACCATTTCCTCACAGCTTTTTTCCAGGATCTCCCCACCTCTGTTCATGACGCGGACGGAACGGATGATATCCTTCATTTCTCCATCATAGGCACCGGCATTCATACAGACTGCCCCGCCAAGGCTTCCCGGGATTCCGGATGCAAATTCAAATCCGGTCAGAGATGCTTCTTCGATCAATGCAGAAAGATCTTTCAGAAGGATGCCTGCCTCAGCACAGACTACATCATCTGTTATTGTTACATTCTGCATACGGCGGATCTCAATCACTGCGCCATCAAACCCTTCGTCCTGAAAGATCAGATTAGAGCCATTCCCCTTAATATAATATGGGTACTTCTCTTCTCCCAGCACCTGCAGGAGAAAGAGTAGATCGTCCTCCGAGGAAGGCTGAAAAAGGAATGCCGCCGGGCCGCCTACTTCCATAGAAGTATGCTTTGCCATAGGTTCATCTTTGAAAACGGCATCTGTCCCCAGTTTATTTATAATTGTCTGAATCGTTTTTTCTGATAGCTGTCTCATGTAGTTTAAGGGCCTTATCCTTCCTGTTCGTTCTCTTCACGATGTGCAATGATCTCTTCTGTTACTCTGTCACATAAAGCCTGCGCCGCATTATATCCCATCTGTTTCTGTCTGTGATTAACGGCTGCTGTTTCTATGATAATAGCCAGATTCCGTCCCGGCCGGATAGGGATCGTATGCTTAACGACCTTGACGCCCAGGATCTCCTGGTATTCTTCATGCAATCCTAACCGGTCATAGGAGAGCTGGCCGTTCCACTCTTCCAGATTGATGATCATGCTGATGCCCGAAAACTCCATGACGCTCTCAACACCGTACAGAGACTTGATATCTACAACGCCAATACCCCGAAGCTCAACCATATGCCGTGTGATCTCAGGTGCTTGTCCGATCAGAACATCTTCACTGATCCTTAAGATTTCTATCACATCATCAGCAACCAGACGGTGACCACGTTTGACCAGCTCGATAGCAGTCTCACTTTTTCCGATACCGGAATCTCCGGTGATCAGGATACCTTCACCAAACACATCTACCAGAACACCGGAGATTGTCTCTGTTGGTGCCAGCTGCCGGTTGATCCATCGAATGATCTCAACAATAACCAGTGCAGTGGAATGCTCTGTGGATAAGACTGGTATATGATGTTCCCTTGCCAGACTCAGGATCTCCGGAGGCGGCTGGATCCCGCGGGCAATAATGAGCCCTGGAAATTTATAAGAGAACATTTTTTCCAGACGTTCTTTTCGCTCTTCATTCGTAAGAGTCTGGATATACAAATCCTCTGCCCGTCCCATAACCTGAAGACGCTTGTTATCGAAATAATCATAGAACCCCGCCAACTGAAAAGCAGGACGGTTAATGGCCCTGTGATAGACCTGCACTTCATTCAGGTCCAGTTCCGGGGTCAGATTGGTATATCCAAGTTTATCTGCCAATTCCTGCAGTGTTACAAATTGTCTTGACAATGGTATTTCCTCTTTTCTTTTTCTTCCCATGCTGTCAACAAGATAACTGATTTATTTTACTATGATTCCAGAAATATCTCAACTGCACCGCTCTTGTATGATATAGTAACAGTATGAAAAAAATAACGATTGGAATCATAGCACACGTAGATTCCGGCAAGACAACGCTTTCGGAATCGATCCTCTATCTTACGAACGTGATCCGTCAGTTCGGAAGAGTGGATAAAGGCGCTTCTTTTTTTGATGATGATTCCAATGAGCGATCCCGCGGCATCACCATTTATTCCAAGCAGGCCAGGTTCACCTATGGCAACACTTCTTTTATTCTGATCGATACGCCCGGACATTCAGATTTTTCCGCAGAGACAGAACGTACACTTCAGGTCCTGGATTATGCGATCCTTTTGATCAGTGCTCCGGAAGGGATCAAGGGACAGACCGAAACATTATGGCGTCTTCTGCATGATTATCATGTCCCTCTCTTTGTTTTCTTTAATAAAATGGATCAGGCAGAAAGTCAAAAAGACGCCTGTCTGAAACAGATCAAAGCTTTGTCCAGAGATGCAGCTGTAGATTTTTCCTCCGGGAAAACAGATGCTTTCTTTGAAGAGGCCGCTCTCTGCAGTGAAGACGCTATGGAAGAATACTTAGGCAGCGGGCAGATCAGCGATGAAAGAATTGCAGATATGATAAAGCAGCGGAAACTCTTCCCTTGCTTTTTCGGCTCCGCATTATTATCCGAAGGCGTAGAAGAACTCCTTGCAGCGTTGGATCGTTATACTCAAATGCCATCTTACCCGGAAGAATTCTCGGCAAGGGTCTATAAGATTTCCCGCTCTGCGGATGATCAGCGGCTGACCTTTGTAAAGATCACCGGCGGCTCATTAAAGGCAAAAACCCTTCTGCCGGACGGAGAAGAAGAATCGAAAATCAATCAGATCCGTTTCTATTCCGGAAGCAAATATCAGGTAGAAGATACGGCTTATGCCGGTGACATCTGCGCATTGACCGGTCTGAAAGAGAGCTATGCAGGAGAAGGATTCGGAAAAGAAGAACAGCAGATCCTTCCACTTTTGATGCCAATCCTTCGTTATCGAGTCAACCTGCCATTCGGTGTTGATGCTGTGCAGGTCCTTCCAAATTTCCGAACATTAGAAGAAGAAAGTCCGGAACTATCTGTCCTTTGGGACGAAGAGAAAAAAGAACTGTCTGTCAGCGTCATGGGCGCGATACAGCTGGAGATCCTGACCACCGTCCTGAAAGAACGCTTCCATCTGGATGTCACCTTTGACACCGGAGAAGTCATGTATATGGAAACCATAACCAAACCGGTCATTGGCGTCGGACATTTTGAACCTTTGCGTCATTACGCAGAAGTGCATCTGAAAATGGAGCCGTTGGAAACCGGAAGCGGGCTGGTGTTTGCCAGCGATGTTTCGACAGACCGTCTGGCTAAAAACTGGCAGAGGCTGATCCTGACTCATCTGGCAGAGCGGACGCACAAAGGAGTGCTGACCGGTTCGCCTATCACTGACATGAAGATCACCCTGATCAATGGAAAAGCCCATTTGAAACACACAGAAGGCGGCGACTTCCGGCAGGCAGTCTACCGTGCTGTCCGGCAGGGGCTTATGATGACAGAAAATGCCCTGCTGGAACCGTTTTATCGATTTACTCTGGAAGTTCCATCGGAGAATGTGGGACGCGCATTAAACGATCTTTCCCTGATGCAGTCTTCTTTTGATGCTCCAGATCTGAATACAGAAAGAGGTACTTCTCTTATTCGCGGACGAGGACCGGTTTCCGCCCTCAAAGACTATCCTGCTGAGCTGGCTTCTTACACCAAAGGACAGGGACAGCTTTCCTTCTTCCCTGACGGATATGGACCGTGTCATAATGCAGAAGAAGTGATCCTGCGCAAAGGATATGATCCTCTGCGGGATGTCCGCAATACACCGGATTCTGTCTTTTGCAGTCATGGAGCAGGTGTGATTGTTCCATACGATGAAGTCTATGACCATATGCA
The DNA here is from genome assembly GCA_017652745.1 of Lachnospiraceae bacterium. Classification (GTDB taxonomy): domain Bacteria; phylum Bacillota; class Clostridia; order Lachnospirales; family Lachnospiraceae; genus RGIG5612. The sequence goes on along the minus strand of JAGCAK010000002.1, from coordinate 1,848 downwards.
TCTGGATTTTGACGGCAGGGACAAACGGGCCGATCAGATTCATGACCCTTCTTTATCCCGTACCGTTTCTGATATTCCGTTGGGAACGGAAGAGGTAGATGCCATCATCGCAAGCATCTCCGGTTCCAACGTAAACGGGAAAAAATCTCCGGGCTGGAAGAAAAAAAATGCAGCTCCATCTGCAGCAAAGGATGGATCCGTACTTTCCGGGTTTGTCCGGTCTGCACCTGGCATACAGCCATTTTCTTTTGAAGAAGCAGAACTTGTGATTGTAGACGGCTACAATGTAATCTTTGCCTGGGAAGATTTGAATCAGCTGGCAAAAGAAAATATCGATGCCGCTCGGGACAGCCTGATCGAATCACTGTCAAAGCTGCGTTCTCTCCTTCATACCGAAGTCATGGTCGTATTCGATGCATACCGGGTAAAAGGACACAGCTCGGAACAGACACTTCTTTCGGATATTCATGTTGTCTATACGGATAGTGATATGACAGCAGATCAGTACATTGAGCGCTTTACCAACGCACTTGCACGCAAAAGAAAGGTTGTAGTTGTCACATCGGATGGCGCGGAACAAGTCATTACCCGCGGACACGGATGCCGTCTGATCTCCTCTCGGGAATTAAAAAACCGGATCGACGATCTGTCCACCCGGTTCAATAAAAAGTTTAACGTTCAGCAAAAAAGCTGATCACGTTGTTTGCCGCCTGTTCGTTCATCCCTTCCACCTGAAGGAGTTCTTCCAAACTGGCTTCCTTGACTGCATCTATAGATTTGAAATGACGGATCAACGCTAATCTACGTTTTGGTCCGATTCCTTTTATCTCATCCAGAATCGATTTAACCTGTCCTTTGGACCGCAGACTGCGGTGATATTCTATGGCAAAGCGGTGCGTCTCATCCTGGATCCGGGTCAGAAGCTGGAACGGTTCTTTTGTTCGGTCCATCTGATACTCTTTGTCAGCGTAAAACAGTCCTCTGGTCCGGTGATGGTCATCTTTCACCATCCCGCAGATTGGAATTTCCAACAGATCCTCCGGGGCTCCATCCTCCACCATTTTGGCAATTGCTTCCTGCACTGCATGGACCTGTCCTTTGCCTCCATCAATCAGAAGCATATTTGGCCGCGTCCATTCAGAATGGGAAAGTCTTCTGGAAATAACCTCTGCCATGCTGGCATAATCATCTGCTCCGACTACAGTTTTGATCCGGAATTTCCGGTAATCATTCTTTTTCGGTTTTCCATCTTCAAAAACGACCATGGAACCTACTGATAAGTAACCGGAAATATTGGAAATATCATAAGACTCCAGACGCTTTGCGTAATTGATTCCCAGCATACGGGAGATTTCTGTCACAGCACCTTTCGTCCGGACTTCTTCCCGTTTCACTTTTTCCCTGTCCTGTTCCAGAATATTGCGGGCGTTCTGCTCTGCCAGTTCTACTACTTTTTCCTTTTTCCCTTTTTGCGGGATCAGGATCGCAACTTTCCGGCCCGCTTTTTCCTGCAGCCATTCTTCGATCGTTGCCTTATCTTCCACGTCACCCGGAAGAAGGATCTCCGAAGGCAGCTGCGGAGAGCCGCCATAATACTGTTTGATAAAACTGGAGAGGATCTCTGTATCGCTCTCATCCGGTGCCAGAGAAAGATAGAAATGCTCGCGATCCAGCAATTTCCCTTTGCGGATGAAGAAGATCTGAATGATGGCTTCGAAATCTTTCTTTGCCATACCGATCACGTCCCGGTCCTCGCCAGGAGAGTATTCCACCTTCTGTGTGGCTGCAATTGTTACAGCTGAATCCAAAAGCTGCTTCCACTCCCCGGCTTTCTCATACTCCATCGCA